>CAZENC010000006.1:0-25512 GCA_964513115.1 uncultured Desulfobacteraceae bacterium
TTGTCACGGAAGTCAACAATCCGTTCCGCATATTTTTGGCCGATCCCTTTGATTTTTACCAGTTCCTCTATTGTGGCTTTGTTGATATCGACCTTCTTCACATCCTGTGCCACTGCAAGTGGAATAAATGCCATCACCACCGAGATAACGAGTGCAACAGTGAAAAGACGTTTCAGATTTTTCATAATTCCCCTCCTTATTATGTGGTTATTGTAGCAAGGAAAGACGCGCTGTACCGTTAAGCGATAAAGCACGACTTGCAATGAATCATTGCCCCTGATATCAGGCATTCGCAATGTCAGGAGGCTTACTATCAAGATACGTGCCAAGGATGGTTTTTTGGGCAACCTTAATAACATAAATGAACACACTTGATTTGCAATGCCCGGAGAACTCTGTTTTACAGGCCTCTCGTATGATAGTGATTTAATATGTCAATGATTTGAAATTTTATGATTGATTTGATGGTTGGGACGCATTAGAAAAGAAAAGGTATTTGCCTGCACCAAAAAATGTGCAGACACGCACTTTTTTTTGGGCAAGGCCGTTTTTTTCGATTTTTGCGGATAATGCCTGCAGGGGCTAGTTTTTTGTCTGCGATTAGATTGCCGGCAACTTCGGCAGGCTTGGTCTTAATCTGGCTGGGTCTATTAACGGACTTTTTACAAGTTCGTCAATATTTGTTTGCGACGAGATGTCCGGGCGCACGAAAGCCCCATTGCTTTATCCAGACAGGATTTTGGCGAGATTTTAGATAATAATGAAAATCCACATCCTTCAGCCTACCGGCTACAATTCTGATGGTACGCTTTTTCAAACCAAGGCCAGATGGGTTATTGGAATGACACTTCCTTATCTGGCAGCACTTGTACCAGATCAACATGAGGTGAAGGTTACGGATGAGCGCCTTCAGGATATTGATTTTAATGAAGAATACGATCTTGTCGCCATTACAACCTTTTCTCATGCCTCTAAAAGGGCCTATGAAATTGCCCGTACATACCGCGAAAAGGGCACGAAGGTGGTCATGGGAGGCTGGCACGTCTCTTTCAGGCCTGAAGAAACAATTCAGAATTGCGATGCGGTTGTGATCGGTGAGGGCGAAGAAATGTTCCCCAGGCTAATAGAAGATGTCGAAAAGGGGACATTAAAAAGGCGCTATCAGGCAGATCACTTTCACGATCTTAGAGGGCTCCCTTTTCCCAAGTATGATACATTGCCTCTGAAAAAGTATAAGGCAAAATTTTTTCCTGTCCAGACCTCCAGGGGATGTCCATTCAGATGTGATTTTTGTGAAGTCGCACAATTATATGGCTCAAAGTTCAGATTCAGGCCCATTGATGAGGTTATAGAGGAAATCAAACACGCCGGTGTCAAGAGTATTCAATTTGTGGATGATAATTTTTCTGCCAATCGGAAATATACTAAAGAACTTATGGAAAAACTGATCCCCCTTGGCATCAAATGGACCTGCCTATGGACTGTTGAGGCATCGCGCGACAAGGAATTTGTAAAGCTGGCAAAACGATCCGGTTGTTTTCATATCAATATGGGTGTGGAATCCATCAGCCCCGAGAGCCTGAAGGAAACAAATAAAAGGCAAAATATTGTCGGGCATTACAGGGAGGCATTTCGGGTTCTTAATCAAAACGGGATCTTTTACTCTCTAAATTTTATTTTCGGTTTTGACCACGATACAAAGGGCCTTTTTGATGAGACCGTTTCATTTTGTGTTGAAAACAAGGTTCCAATAGCATTTTTCAGTGTGCTTTGTCCGCGCCTGGGAACCAAGCGGTGGGATCGCTTGAAAGAAGAAGGGCGCCTGTTAAGCGAGGACCAGTCTTTTTTTCGCGGAGAAACATGTGTGTTTAAGCCCAAAAACATGGATCCTGATGAGCTTGAGCGGGGTGTGTGGAACACCTATCGAAATTTCTATTCCTTCCCTTCAATTCTCAAGAGGGTTGCTTTTCACCCAAAAAAGGGTTACATGGACATACTTTTGAGCAACCTTTACTTCCTTTGGGCAGTGCGTCGCAAAAAGAGCCCACTTGATTATTATTAAAAAGTCAATAACGTTCAAAGCTTTTCGCGTCTTGAAGGGCAGGGGACACTTTTTTCAGGATAGACTCAGCAGGAGTGCTGGACTCGGCAATCCTGCAACCAACTTTTCAATTTCTGAAAAAAGAGCCCCGTGCCCTTCGTTTTGGTAAGCTCGTTTTGGATTTTTGGAGATTAGACTTAATAATTCATACGGGGAAAACTCATGAATTCATATCTTATGCGAATAATTTTGAGCATTACCAAGAGATTGAGGTGGTCTGTTGGATAAGAGAGAAAAACAAATAATGGGGCTGACCATCGGGTCCCATAGTCTGATCCATTTGTTTGAGGGGGTATTGCCTCCTTTGATCCCGCTTCTGATTACAGAGTTCAATACAGATTACTTTCATCTGGGTTTGGTAGTTACGGTATTCTCATATGCTTTCGGTTTGGGCTCCCTTCCGGCAGGTATTCTGGCAGATAAGTTTGGGCCGCGTCGTCTCGTATCAATATATCTTTTTGGTGCGGGCCTAAGCGCCATCCTGGTTTGGCCCATCAGCACCCTATGGACGTACGGCATCATGATGGGGGTTATAGGCATGTGCTGCAGCACCTATCATCCAGCCTCCAACACACTTATTTCCCTGAATATGGCTAACAAGGGGAGTGCCTTTGGTATCCATGGCATTGCAGGAAGTCTGGGCGTCGCAGCTGTTCCCGTTTTATCGGCATTTATCGGTTCGATTTTCGGCTGGCGGGCACCACACGTCATATACGGTTTAATAGGAATTTTGCTAGGCATCTATTCGCTGAGTGTTGCCGAACATCGTGTTCAATCAATAGAAAAATCGGCCGGGCAGACCCACTCCGCAGGACTTGACCGGAAGTCTTTGCTTACAATTATTGTCTTTTTCTCTTCCGCTACGGCATTGGGGCTGACATATAAGGGTATAATGACCTTTTTGCCAACCTATATGGGAACAAGGGTGAACCTGACTGTCATGAACTTGAACACCGTGACTCTTGGTGGCACGGTCGCAACACTGGCGCTGGCATCGGGTGCCGTGGGTCAGTATTTAGCAGGTCGTCTGGTGGATCGTCACAGTGCTGAGAGGCTCTATTTAGGTGCTGTTATTATAGGCATGATCTGCGTGTTTGTAATGTCTTTCAGTACAAATGCATTGCTGGTGATATCAGCCGTTATTTACGCTTTTTTCTATTTTTCTACACAACCAATCCAGAATTACTTGATCTCCCGCTACCTTCCGCAACATAGACACGGATTAGGCTACGGAATCCATTTTTTTCTCACCTTTGGTGTCGGATCAACTGCTGCCGCCATATCCGGATATATCGCCGATCGATTGGGACTGGAGGCGGTATTCATTTTTATGGGGCTGTGCTTTTTTATGTCGGCCTGTATGGTTGTGCTACTGGTATTGAGAAGTAAAGGGGTCACCACTAATTATTCTCTTTCTTAGGCCGACCTCTTTTTCGAGGAACAACAACCCGGGTACATCTTCAATTTGAAAATGATTCGTCCTTTCATCCCTCTCCCCAGATAACGAGCCTCATGGCATGGCGGCTATTCAGATAGTCTCCGGATCTTCTTCGTGTTCCTCCTTATAAAAGAAATCCTTATTAAGCAATATCCAATGATCGGCACATGGTATTGTTTTGCCAATTTCCTGGCCCACTTAAGATAATAAAGCCGATCAATATTTTCATGGAATACATCCTGCCGATTGTTTCCGCGCTGAAGGGCATGATGGTATATATTGGGTATGATGAGGCGAGTGACCCTTGGCATGAGTGGGACATATCAGAAGTTGTGGCGGAATGACAATAAAATAGGTGTGACCCCTTTTTTCACTCTATCATTTTTATTTTCTCCAACCCCGAGAGTGCATTGGGGTTGTGCCTTCGCACTTTCAGTACCTCCCTAAAGTACTGCGCAGCCTTTTCTTTCCTGTCCATCCGCAAGTTTGTCCATGCAAGTCCAAGTTTCATTTCAATATCGCTCGGATACCAATTGATTACTTTTTTGTACTGCTTTTCAGCTTCACCGTAACTCATCTCTGAAAAAAGAATATAGGCCAGTCTTCTATTGGCAAGATAGTTCTTTCCGTCGAATTTAAGGATTTCCAATGCAGTTTTTTTTGAATCCTTCCACTTCTTCGATGCCATAAGGGGCATCAACAAGCCCAGTTTTGGTTCGATAGCATCGGGGGCTATGAAATTTGCCTTTTTGTAGTATTCGATGGATAGCCCGT
Organism: uncultured Desulfobacteraceae bacterium; assembly: GCA_964513115.1. Lineage (GTDB taxonomy): Bacteria > Desulfobacterota > DSM-4660 > Desulfatiglandales > Desulfatiglandaceae > JAFDHL01. The sequence continues at coordinate 4,314 of CAZENC010000006.1, forward strand.
AAGCCCCATTCAAATAGTTTAGCCAACCTGCCCTGAGGACTGCAATGTAGTTCTTTGGTTCGACCCGCAGTATCTGGAGGACGCTGTTGAGGGAAGCGGCATAGTTTCCTTGGGCTTCATAGACGAATGATTTTTCAAAGTATTCACCTATGTTGGCTCTTTCACTGCCGGAAAGGGAAAACGGTATTCCCAGAAGTATGAGTAGGCCTACAATACTATATACTGGTATCTTCGATTTCATATCCTAATCCTTCAGAATGAATAGTGAACCATAAAATCCCTGCCCTAACGTTTCATTCTATCGAAGTCCTCAACGTTATCCCCAACCTGTCATCATTCGAATAAAAGAGTGCAAAAACGGCCCTTTCTTAAATGGTCTTAACATCACTTCGCCCTTTTTGTTCAAGTTCGAATAGCTTTTCATTGCCCGATTTTGCAGTGAGGGAAATAAATCCCCGATAGAGTTCGAAATTTGATATTACCTTGAATTTCCTGTATCTGTTGGTCGAAAAAAGGCCCGACGAATGAAGCACGGTTTCGACGGATACCCACTTTCCTGCCTTTACAAGATAGGAAGATGAAGAAAGCTTTGCAAGAGATAAAACCGGCTCGGCGAGGTCAAATAAAACCCTTGCGGGAGTTGAGAGTATCAGTTCCCCTGGCAGCTCTTCTTTCCATCGGATACTCTCGGTTGTCATAGGAAGGCGGGGCACCCCCATGAAGAACCAGTGAAGCCCTGTGTTCCGTGGACCTTCATAGTCAAGAAGTAGGAGCACTTTTCTGTTGATGAAGAATCGAATGCGTGCATTTCGTTTCCTGCAAAAAAGGTATCGACTTCCTGAAAAATCAATCTCCGTTTCCCATATTTCCTCCCATTTCTTATTCATATATCGGACTTTGAATGTCCATGATCGTCCGGTGGGGAAGGAAGCGGTGTCAAACATACTGCTTTCCGTTTGAAGCAGACCTATGCGGTCACCCTTATCAGGACAGCCGTGGGTATGGTATATGGATTCTCCATTATGTGTGCTTCGGTAATGCATCAGTTCGGATGGGATTGTGGGCGAGCCGATTTCATGGCTAGTCTGAACCTGAAAGTGAAGATGGGGGACAAGTGACCGACCACTGTTTCCAACCTTTCCGATTATTTGGCCGTGACGTATGGCCTCTCCCTCACTGACGCCGATAGAGCCCTTCTTAAGATGACAGAAAGCAGTATAGACGTTACCATAATGCCAGATGACAACGGCATTTCCCCAGTTGTACTCAGCATTGATTTGGTCAATAGGATTGTCCTCGATATGATTTACCACAGTGACAACCTTGCCGTCCGCCGGAGCGAAAACAGGCATATCAAAGGAATAGAAGGTTTCCAGAATCGAACCCCGTCTTTCGTATTTCATCCCTTTTTCGTCAATAATTTCGAAATCCCACGCATGCATCCAGAGGTCCTTATGAGTGTGCTCACCGTTAAACCCCTGAGTAATACACCATTCGCCCGTTACCGGAAGGTCAAAGACCGGGATTTCTCCGATTACAAACCTTGCCCTTGCGTTTTTTTCCCGTTTTAGGTTTTTTTCGGGGGTATCTTCAGGGATAATGACGGTCTTGAAACGAGACGCGATACCTCTGTTCTTGAGGGCATAAATAAAAAAACCAGTAGTAGCAACAAAAGGAAATGCGAGCATGTGGAGGCCTAAAGGTTTGAGCAGAAACGCGGAAGCCGCAGCTGTCACTGCACACACCGCGCCTCCTGCGACTGCGAGAAAGTAAGAATCAGTGCCGGGAACTGTCCAGATACCACCAACCGCTATGGCTGTGAGCACAAAGTTAAATCCCATAAGCCCAAAGGTGAGCTCCGCCGGATTGCCGCCGAGCAGGAAGTAGATGATACTTCCCGAAGCCAGACCGGATATGGCAAGAAAAAAGGCCTGTCTTGAAAAGACCAGCAGACCGACAGCCACGAGGATGCCTGAAAGGGTGCTTAGCTGGAAAAAGACCGAACCAAGGGAATGCACGAACAGCTCAAGGTAAGACGGAAGCATTCCGGAAAGAAGGGCAGGCTCATAGGGTGTAAGGGCATAAATCAATCCGTGGAACTGTCTGGCCCCGGCGATAGTCACCCATGTCGTGAGTACGAATGGTGCACTCAATACGGGGACAAAGAGGTAACGCTCGAAGGCGGATCTCAGAGACGCGGCAATAAGGACACCGAGCAAAGTAGCAATGAAGAGGATGAGAAAAAATGGAATATTCAATTTATAGGTGAGCCCGAGGAACAGGCCGGTAAGTAGGCCATTGTAAGCGAAGTAGCCCTTTTTTATGTGGTCTTCGGGAAAGTTGAATATGAGGGCCCACAGGTTTGACATCACGAGAGCGAAAAGGCCAGCAGCACCCTGTGCCGGAATAACGAAAGTAGCTGCAAAGAAAATTGCTCCAACATACCACTTGGTGGAAAAAAACACCTGGGAATAGCCCTGAGGGATACCCTCCAAAAGGACTGTGAGTTTCAAATGGAAAGAATTCTCTCTTTCCTTTTCGCTGTGTGTTTTCATCTCATTCTTCATGGTTATATTTGCAGTCATTACTGTTTCAGACGGTCAGGCAGACGTTCGGGGCCTTTGACAGTGTCAACGCTCTCCGCCTCACGTATGATATCCGGATCCCCGTTCTCTCCTATTAGCACGACCGCTGGACGCATTCTGATGAACTGCATCCATTGGGCTACGTTATAGGCCCCCACCGGATGTATGACGAGTACGTCTCCCAGGTCCATGGCCGGGAACCTGATGGAGGGCCGAATCACGTCAATGTTCATACATAGAGGCCCGTAGATAACAGTCTCCTCGAACATGCCTCCCTTTTCTTCGGCTGGCATAACCTCATGCTTGTACCAGAAAGAGGTGAAGAGGATATTCATGCCCGCATCCACAATTATGGTTCTGTTCCCGTTGGGAAGCCTTTTGTTCCCCACGACAGTGGAGAGGAGGTAGCCTGCCTCATCGATAAGGGCCCTTCCTGTCTCGAGTATAAGTAGTGGGAGTCTGTCTGGAGAAAAGCCTGCCTCAAGTATTGAGGAAGTGATGGCATCAGCGTATACTTCTATGGACGGGTTCATGTCTGTTCCAGGGGCATATTGTTCATGGAGAGTATTTATTGAGGCAAATCCTCCGCCCACATCAATATATTCTACGGTAGTACCCAGATCTTTCTCTATAGCGCGTGAAAAGGCTGCAAGTTTGGCGGCTTCATTCTTGTAGGCGGACGCCTCGGTAACAAATGTGCCGATATGGGCGTGCAGTCCCGTCAGCTTGAGTTTACCACTGGCCTGTACCCTTCGTGCCGCGTTCATTGCTTCACCGTTGTCTAGGTTAAAGCCAAAGCGGTCCCAACTGGGATAGATGCCGGTGTCCATGTTGACCCGTATTCCAACTTCAATGGGATGGCCCTGTTCTGATCCGATTCTTTCAAGTGCATACAGCTCATCGTAGTGATCTATATGGATGCGAACACCTTCATGGACGACGGAGCGGAGGACGGGTTCAGGTTTATAGGGGCCGTTGTAAATGATTTTTTCGCCGGAAATGCCGTTCCTTTTTGCCATTTCATATTCATATTCGCTAACCACCTCGGCCCATGAACCTTCCTGATGAAATATCCTGCAAATGGCATCAAGGTAATTTGTCTTATACGACCAGGCGAACTGAACCTTAGGATAACGGACAGCAAAAGATCTAAGGGCATCCCTGTAACTTCTTCGTATGCTTTTTTCACTGAAAACAAAAAGGGGGCTGCCGTACTGACGGACAAGACCTCTCACGGGAATTCCGTCAATCTCCGGTTTTGCCTTCAGCTTTTTTGCCCGTCCAAATTTATCGGCTAGATCCGAAATATGCCTTATTATTGTTGGCCTTTCGTATTTTTTCTTGGCCACAGTACCTCCTCGTTATGCTTTGCGTCCTCACTACGCTGCACTAAAAAGGGTCCAAAGTCATAACGTTTCACAACGTCAATTTTTTACCCGGTTTTTTACAACCTTTAACTTCCCATTTAACTACTCGCGATTTCAAGATCTTATTCCACCTACAAAACGCTCCTTCCAGGGACTACCGTTCTACATAAAAATCTTCATTTGTGACTCACCACCCTGCGAAGTACTCCTTCCGTGGTAATTTCTTGATACTCGGAAAGGGGATAAATTTGGTCAACCGAGTTTCTTAGGAACATGGTGCCCACTTTGTAGGGAGCGAGTTCTTCGACCGGTTCGGCCAGCGCCAGCTTAACGGTAGCCCAGGGGAGGTTCTGGCCTGCGCCAACGGCAAGATAGCACCATGCGGGAAACCTGGGGTTAAGCTCAATGAGATAAAAATTCCCTTCCTCCTTTGATTTGATGATTTCAATTTCACACGGCCCTCGCCATTTCAGTTTGCTGATGATGTCACGGACAAAGTTGTTCATGGTGGCATCATCAATTGTGATGCCACCCCATGCCTTTCCTTTATCGGTAAGCTGCATCTTTTTCATGGGCACAGCACCTATAAGGCCTCCTTGTCCGTCGCCCAGAGCAACAACGTCGTACTCCTCGCCTACAATAAATTCCTGCACGACAACGGGAAGACCCCATTTGGCACTAAGCTTGCGGAAGCAATCTTCGGCCTCCATGGAAGAGTAGGTCAAATGGGCTTCGTAGAATTGCCCTTTTACAATCAAAGGAAAACGGAATTCCTTATCCAGTTGAGATATGGCAGTCACATCGGCAATTGGTTTTCCCCGGGGAACGGTGATTCCTAGATCCCTGAGCCGGTCAAAATGAGCCTTGGATCTCAATTTCAGGCCTTGTTCAGAAGGAAGAAAAGTTTGTATTCCCATTGCCAGGAGTTCATGACTTATTTTGACATATGCGTGGAGCTCCGAATCGAGACAGGGAATAATCACGTCAAGCGATGTCATTACATGAATTTCTTTTATTCTTTCTAAAAGGTTCTCAGCCCCTGCTGAAGGGTAAGGCATGAGAAATGCGTTATCACAAATACCCCTCATATAAATGCCCGGGTCAAGGGGGTCATAAGAGAGGCCGGTAATGATCCCGTCAAAATCTTCACTTTCCCTGATCGCACGGATTACAGAAACGCCCGGACCCGGGTTGTCGTTGGCGTTGAGGCCGCTGACCGCAATATTCAGCCGTTTCTTTTGCATTTACGTTACCTCGTAGGATTTCTCCTTTTTAATGATTCCCAGTTCAGAGAGGAAATGGAAGAACTGGTCCAGGTCATTTGACACAATCTCTTCGGAGGCTTCGTACTCTTCCGTCATTGCGGTCCTGATTTGTTTGCGTGTAAGACCTTCTATAAGCTTTTTCAAAATAAATGTGCCGGTTTGGTTGAGTGAGAAGGTATGCCCTGTTGTTGAATCAAAAAGAAACCCGTTGTCGCTCAGAGCCAGATGTGATAGTTTCCGTTTTGTCATCATGTCCCCCACTTAGCATTTCCCTTTAGAACAATCAACTACCTGGATTCCTCCACCCTTCAAATCAATTCCCTTTAAATTAATCTCCATTTTTCAGCGGTAAGAACTTGTAGCGGAAAGACCTATAAGGGCCTGAACGCTCTTCGGATCGAGTTCCAAGGCCTTTTCAAAGGCATTTTTGGCCTCATTCATTCTGCCCTGGTAGAGATAGGCCCATCCCAGCCCGTTAAACACTGCCGGATAGATCGGTTTTGGATGATAGCCCTTAAGCCGATTGAAGATCATCACTGCCTCCATGTATCGGCCTGTAGATATATAGCTCCAGCCAAGGTTGTTTAGGGCGTGGCTCGGCCATGCGAAGGTCCTCTCCTTTTTGGGGAGAAGATGAAGGTTGGCGGTATAGATCCTAATGGCCTCTTGAAAATTTCCTTCGAGGTAAGCCACTGCTCCCAAGGCTACCTTGGCCCGGATATTGCGGGGATCAATCCGTTGGGCCTCAATGAATGCAGATTTAGCTTCATTGAGGCGCCGCAGGTAAAGAAGCGCAACACCTCGGCCCGTCACGGATTGGGTCTTGGCGCACTTTTCCCGGTTGGAAAGCACAGTAAACTTTGACAAAGCAGTAGTAAGTCCACCCAAATAAACATGGCACCAAGCCTCCATGAGTAGGGCCTCACAATCGTTTTTGGCATAGGGGAGGTAGCCTTTGAGTTTGTGGAAAGCCCGCTTGTAGTCACCCCGTTGAAAATAGGCACTGGCAAAGGTCCTACATAGGGTCTTCCAGTTTTTGGCCTTACCCACAATTTGCTTCAGGTAAGGGGTGTCAGCGAAATATGGATCGAGCTCTATAAGCTCTCTCAGGAGGCCTTCTGCTTCTGAGGTTTTTCCCAGTGCATAGGTAGCGAAAACGAGCCCGTATAGGAAGGGCCGACGGTCCTTAGCTGTTTTCATCCCCTTGCGGAAGATATCCTGGGCCCCTCCCTTATCGTCCATGAAATATAGGCACCAGGCGAGTTTCACAAGGACTGGTTCGATTTTTTTTTCCTTGAGGGACTCACGATAGAAAAGGGCCGCTGTTTTGTACTCCCTCTGGTTGTAGAAGACATCACCCAGCGAGCCCTTGATGGGACCATGACCGATAAAGTCGTTTCGGAACCGAAGGGCTCTTTCAAGGTGAGCTTGGGCATTGGAGAGGTTGCGCCGGATAAAAGAGACGAGACCGAGACCGTAGTAACCATCTGAAATCACAGACAATATAAAGCTTTGATCCTCCTCCTTATACAGCCACCAGTCGTTTTGGTCTACATGCCCCTGGGCCCAGGCAATCTCCTTTTCAAACCACTTTTCCGAGGCTTTCAACTGCCTCCGTATGTATGCGAGCCAGGCGAATCCCTGAAGCGCAGCGATGTCGTTTTTGTCCTTGGCATAAATGGCGGCAAACAGGCGTTCAGCCTCACCAAGATTCCCTTGCTTAAGGTAGGTCCATGCAAGGAGGCTAATGTATTTCGTGTTTTCCGGATATTCGCCGTGAGCGGTCAGGGCGTTTTCGTGCGCCTTGACGTACCTTTCCGCCCTATAAAGGGCCAAGGCCTCATTGAATTCATGTTCTGACCGAACTGAGTGCTTTGCCTGACGGTAGGTACACCCATGGGCCAGCATAATCGCAAGGATTACGGAGAACCAAATACCCGCGACACTTTTCATTGCAGTCCTATTGAAATGCATCGGGCAAATCTCCGATTGTAAAAGGTTTGCATCAAAAGCGCCTTTTGCCATCTTTACAACTAAGACAATTTCACCCTTTCTGTGAGGCCTTGGGACCCTGCAGGTGGGTAGAATTAGCACAAACAATCCCTCCTTTGAGGCCCCTTTCAACACCCACCAGTCTCTTTCTAACACATTATTATTGAGCGGGAAACCGGTTTTTATAAGGAAACCGCTTAACTTTCAACAAAATCTGGTGGAAAGAAGGAAGACCATGGAGGATTCTATTTTATAATTGACAATTCAGAAGAACTTAAACATACTTAATGCCATTACTATTCAAGATAAAAAGGCTCTTTTACTCTAATTTTGACTCAGCGGGGACATATTTAGCTTTCTCTGTTTAGTCTGTGGATACAACATAAAAAAGAGTGGGTCCACAGATAACACGGGTTTCCACGGATTAGAGAGCATTTATCCATATCTCCTATCAACCTTTATTAACCAAAGCCAGGATGCACTTTGCATTTTGAAACAGTCATAAACATAAGGTTTTGGAGGTCTTGGGGTGGCTTCAGAAGGTCTCCCCGGGTTTTTCCTGTAAAAAGCTGTTCAAGAAAAAACCTTTATTGTCCAAGATTAACTAAATGTCTATAAATCAGATAGCTGTCCTATCTTACCACCTTTTCATTCCTCAGCTATTGCTGGTGAAAGGCGGAGCAGCTATTTTGAATGAGTTCTTTGTCCCTTTTTCAAGCATTGTGCGGGCGGAGGAGCAAAAAAAAAGAATCAATTCCATAGGCCTAGTGTCATGTCTCAAAAGTAAATTATAAAAATAAATCAGACTGTCTAATCGTTTTTTTTTGTTTTGAAAATGACAAATTCTAAGCACGAAATACGAAATCCGAAACAATATCGAAATTCAAATCTCTAATATTCTAAACATGTTATGAATATTGGTCATTTGAAAATTAGGATTTTTTTCGAATTTAGATATTCGAATTTCGGATTTTAAACGCACTTCTTCGAGACAGAAAACTTGGCTAAATTATTTAAATTATTTCCGGGACGCAACACTAGGTGTTTGCTGCATTCCAGATTCAGTTAAGGCAAGAACGTGATAGGAGGTAGGCATGGGAAAGCAACAACTTAAGATTCTGGTGTTTCTTTTTGTGCTTGCCTTGGCGCTCATGGCAGGTGATTCCCTGGGGATTCAAGATGAGGAAGGCATAACCAAATCCTACCAAAAGGCCTTTGAGATCTCTTACAGAATGACATCGAGTGGGAATTATAGTGAAGCCATAAAACCCCTCATAGCACTTCATGAGCAAGACCCTTCCGACTACACGGTAGCTATCAGGTTGGGCTACTTGAATAACCTCAAAGGGGACTACAAAGTGTCGATTTCCTTTTACAAACGCGCCGTCCAACTCAGGCCCAAGGCAGTAGAACCGCTGATGGGCCTTATTTTGCCCCTTATGGCGAAGATGGACTACAGAGCGGTAGTTGCCGCAGGGATTTCAGCACTCAAATTGGATCCGGGTAATTACACCTGTTTGAGCAAGGTAGCGTACAGCTATTACCTGTTGGGCGAGTATGAAAACGCTGCAAAATTCTACAAGAAGATCTTGGAATTCTACCCTACTGACATTACGATGCGTAATGGGCTCGGATGGTCTTATCTTGAATCCGGTGAAAAGGCCAAGGCAAAAAAGGAGTTCGCTAAAATCCTCCTCCTGAGTCCTTACAATCAGTCTGCACTTTTTGGCTTCCATAAGGCCAAGTAGGGCCCCTTTCCGATGAGCAAAGGGCGTATAACCAAACGCGGCACGTCAGATGATCCCGTTCTTGTAATCGGGATTTCTGCTCCCTCAGGTCAGGGGTAGGGCCTCTATTTTTGGGCAATCACCGAAGCGCTGGGATTTTTTTAGCCATTGGGAAAGACAATCGTGTTTAAGTGGATACATTCCAGAATTGGAATCAAGTTATTAGTAACCATTTCCATTGTCTTGATTCTATCAATGGTTTCGTTGAATTATCTGGCGACCAATTCGGTAATGGAATTTGGGGAGTTTTCAGCTAACATAAACGAGACTAGTATCAGAAATAATACTAACGCTTTTCTTTCTCGTGCAACAAATGAGCAGACGGGAAAATATGAAGCCATCTTCAAGCGAATATCTGATTCCTCCTCCATGTTGGCCAAATGGGCAGGCTTCCTTGTAGACAATATCGCTTTGTTCGACGATGCAGCTTGTGACCCGAACGATGAGCTTGTGCTATACCCACCAAACGGGATATATTCCAATAGACCATCCCAAAAAACCATGGTTCTTTATTGGGGTTCTCCAATCATATCACCTGAAATCGCTGCGCAACTTAACACGTTTTCTTTCATTGATCCTTTTCTAGCAGAGACAAGAAAAGCAAATCCTGAAAGCGTGGCATCTTTCATTGTTACCAAGTCTGCTATTTGCCGTTACTATCCCAATATTCATTCGGTGATAAGACTCTCGCCGTCCACTGAGTACGATATGAGAAGCTCAAACTTTTACGCCATTGCAGGGCCGGAAAAAAACCCAAAACGTAAGACAGTATGGACAAATATCTATCAAGATCCCTCAGGGCAAGGATTGATGATGACTACGAGCACGCCTATTTATAGTAAAAGGGGGGAATTCTTCGGTATAGCTGGGATCAGTGTTACGTTGGACAGCATCATGAATGAGATTCTTGGCAACAAGGGACGAATTCAAGACAAGGAAGGGGCGGGCACATTTTCGTTTCTTATCGATCATGAAGGGGTGATCATTGCAATGCCGCCTGAATACATTCGGATGTTAGGGATTGAAATAGATACATCCAAGCTGGTGAATGCCAGCGTTGTCCTTGAAAGCAGTCTATTGAGCTCTTCTAACGAAGAAGTCAAGAAGCTAGGCCGAAAAATGATCAATAAGGTTCATGAGACTACGCGCATTGTCCTTGACGGGAGCCCCTATATAGTCTCCTCTCATTCCATGCCTCAGACCAAATGGCATTTTGGGTTTGTGATACCGGAGTCAGTTGTTCTTGCTTCTGTTCAAGAAACTCGCGAGGGGGTAAATTCAACAGTCGGGAAGATGACCAAAAGATTCATCGTGGTCACGATTCTTTTTTTACTGAGTTCAATTTTAATTGTGGCTGTTTTCCTTATTAAAAGTGTTATCAGACCCCTGGGGGGCCTTTCCAAGGCAGCCTTGAGGGTCAAAGACGGAGATCTGACAACCAGGCTTGATATTCACCGAAATGATGAAATAGGTGCTCTCGCCAGTTCATTTAACAATATGGTTTCGGCTCTGCGCAAAGGCAAAGAGCTGGAAAAAAAGTCCGCTCTAACACTTGAGAAAAAAGTGGAGGAGAGAACGGGTGAGATAAGACGAAGAACTGAAGAACTGCAAGGAACTCTCCACCTCCTAAAACAGGAAATCGGTGAGAGGGAACTTGCGGAGACCGCGCTTCGCGAAAGCGAAGAGAAGTTCAAATCCCTGGGGGAAAACGCGCCAGACATAATATACACATTAGGAGTTGATGGAATCTTCACTTATGTTAATTCCGTATGGGAGGAAATTCTTGGACACAAAAGAGAAGAGGTCGTAGGGAGGTATTTTGTTGATTTCGTAAGAAAAGAACAATCCGAAGGGTATGTCCAGGATTTGCAGCGCGTCATAGGGAGGAAGGAAACAATCAGAGATAGATCGGTTACATTACTACACAAAGACGGTTCTCTCAGATTTTTTAACATGAGTGGAGCACCAAACTTAAACTCAGAAGGCATGGTAACCGGCATGGTAGGGCTTTTTAAGGACATTACCGAACAACTCAAGCTGGAAGCCCATCTTAAACAGGCTCAAAAGCTGGAATCCATAGGGACCCTTACTGGCGGCGTAGCGCATAATTTTAGAAACATACTGGCCATAGTTCTTGGGAGTAACCAGCTTCTTCAAATGAACTATAAGGATGATCCTGACTTGCTGAAGATTGCCGAGACGATCACGGGGGCTGTAAATAGAGGCGTCCAATTGGTTGACGGGCTTATGGTTTTTTCCCATAAACAGGCCAAACATGAATTTTGCGTGGTAAATCTGGCCGAAGTGATTCGAGAGACATACCAACTCATTAGCAAATCCTTCGACAAAAGGATTTCTATTACTATCGATATTCCTCAATCACTTCCCGTGACGGGAGACCATGCGGCGCTTTGCCAGGTTATAATCAACCTATGCACCAATGCAAGGGATGCCATGTCTGGAGGGGGAGAGTTGCGTTTAGAGGCCAGAAAGGAAGATGAAAACGCCTTGGCCATCATTTCTGATACAGGGCATGGAATGGATAAGGAAAGCTTAGAAAAATGCTTTGACCCGTTTTATACAACTAAAGAGGTTGGTAAGGGAACCGGTCTAGGGCTTTTCACAATCTATGGCGTTGTCAAAGACCATGGAGGGGAGATCCATGTCTATTCAGAGCCGGGCAAGGGGACAACATTCAAGCTCTATCTCCCCATGGCAAGTATGCGGACAACATATATACCGAAAGATGAACATGTGATCATTAAGGGAAATGGTGAAAAGATCCTTTTTGTAGATGATGAAGTTGAGGTCGTTGAACCGCTAAAAGCGCTACTGGAAAAATTGGATTATCGTGTGGCTTATGTCTCCAGCGGGAAAGAGGCCATTGATAAGTACAAATCGTGGAAGCCTGATGTGGTATTGTTGGACAGAAACATGCCGGAAATGGACGGAATAAGTTGTGCAAAAAGGATTATTGAACATGATGGTGCGGCCAGGATTGTGTTGTTTTCCGGCTACGATGAGGTTGGACCGTACGGCATAGATACCGAGACAAGGGCGTTACTGAAAGGTTATATTGTAAAGCCTGTTCGTTTGAAGGATTTGGCCAATGTCTTTTCGCGGTTGTTCAATACGAAATAACGTAAAGGGGTCACCACTAATTATTCTCTTTCTTAGCCCGAGCTCTTTTTCGAGGAACAACAACCCGGTCAAGTGACCCCTTATTTTCAACAAAAATGTCATTTTTTTGGCTTTCTTCTTACATTATCGTAGGTTCCCATTGATCCAACCTAACTAAATCAGGCTCGCCTGTAGTGAGCGTTTTAGCTGCCATTTTTTTCATCGGGCTATTTCGTGAATTTTCATATGAGCTCGAATTTCCATTAATAAAGATAAGTATCATATATTATTTGGAATTCTATCAATATCATGTCGGGTTGGTTCCTGTTAACTTTGGCGATCATATCAATCCTATCATTTTCCGACTATTTTGAAGTCAGTCCATGAACAGATTGGCCCCGAATTTGCTTTAATTAAAGATTAGAGTGCTAATCTTTAACTGAACAAAAGTTTTGGAGAGGTCAATTGAAAGGAGGGGCTTATGTCTTTGAATTGGGGTCCACATTTCATTGTTCCCTCTGAGTCGACGAAAATGTTTTCAGGTATTGTTCGATTGAGGGAAAGATATGATGAAGAGCTTCTGCGAAAGGAGTTAGGAGAACTTGGTCTTGCCGGCGCTATCGTAAGGGTCACCAATCCATGGTATTATCGTAGAAAAGGGGATGAGAGCTGGGTAAAGATCGGGGAATCAGAGGACAGGGATGAAAACTTTCCGGTAAAGTGGGACACCTCCAATTTGCAGAATGGGGCATATCAGGTCCTGGGTCTCATGCATGTCTCTGTTAAAAGAGAAAATGAGGAAAAGGTCATTGCCAGGCAGAATATTATTGATGTGACTATTGAAAATTAGTACGGGGGATCATCTTCAGTCTGAAAATGATTCGCCCTTTCATCCCTCCCCCCAGATAACGAGCCCCATGGCATGGCGGCTTTTGGGGTCGGGGTGATTGGGCGTCAGGCGCACATTCAGCCCAAAGTGACCGACCTCTTCAAAATGGATGTTGCACTCGTATCTGTAGGTGTTGTTGCCTTTACTTTCCACCATCTTCATGACCGTTGTAAAGCTGTTCAGGAACTGATCCGACGGATCAAGTATGCCGTAGTAGGCCTCCGCCATGACATCTTCAGGAGCAAGCTCTCCCAGAAAGATGTCTGCCTCGGCATGGTAGGATGTCCCCATCTCTATTTCGCTGAGGGTATCCATTCGGATTTCTTTGATCTTTACGTTTGACCAGTTGTACATGATTCTTTCGCGCCAGGCGGCTAGGCCCTTGAGGCCCTCCCAATCCTTCTCAATTAGATCGAATCGCCGCTTTGCCGAAGGCACATAAAAGCGCGACCAATATTCCGTGACCATCCTGTGGGTGTTGAACATGGGACAGAGCCTGTGTAAGGACGTCTTCATCATGGCAAGCCAACCCCTGGGCATTCCATCGGGTCCCCTGTCGTAAAAGAGCGGCACGATATCTTTTTCAAGGATGTCGTAGAGTATACGGCTTTCCAGTTCATCCTGAAACTCATGATCATCATACTTTTCGCCTCTCCCTATTGCCCAGCCGATATCAGGGTCAAAGCCCTCATCCCACCACCCGTCCAGGACACTCAGGTGAAGGGCACCATTGGCTACTGCCTTCATGCCGCTGGTTCCACAGGCTTCCAGTGGGCGTCTTGGCGTGTTGAGCCAGACATCCACGCCCTGGACCATATATCGCGCTATTTCCATATCGTAGTCCTCCAAAAAGACGATATGGCGCCGCAGTTTCTCACGTTTGCTTATCTGTATCAGGTTTTTAATCAAGTCCTTTCCCATCTGGTCCTGGGGATGGGCCTTGCCGGCAAAGATCATTTGAACCGGAAATCGCTCATGTACCAAAATCTTTTCCAGCCGCTGGAGGTCCTTCAGGATTAGATAGGCCCTTTTATAAGGGGCGAACCTCCTCGCAAATCCGATTGTCAGGGTCTCTGAATTCAGGACCTCGTCTGCTATGGCCAGATCCCGGTTGGAAACCCCCCTCCTGGTCATTTGTTCCTTGAGCCTCCTGCGGGCAAAAGCTACAAGCCTCTCTCTCCCCCGTTCGTGGGTCCTCCACAGTTCAGTGTTAGGGATCTTATCCACCCTTTCCCACACCATCACATTGTCCGGGTCCTCAATCCATCGGGGCCCCAAGTAGCGGGCGTAATTCTCGGCCATTCCTTTGGATATCCATGAGGGGATATGGACTCCGTTTGTGATATGGACTATGGGCAGTTCTGTTTCCGGAGTCTTCGGCCATATCCTTTGCCACATCTTCCGGCTCACACTCGCATGGAGACGACTGACACCATTGTTGCAATTGGACAGCCGCAAGGCCAGAACGGTCAAGCAGAACTCCTCGTCTTTGTTCCTGGGGTCCTGCCTGCCAAAACCCAGCAGCACATCCATGCTGATTCCTAAAAACCTGGCAAAGGAATCAAGATAGGCCCGAACCAGATCGGGATGAAACATGTCGTTGCCTGCCGGCACTGGGGTATGGGTGGTAAAGACCCCGGTCGCCCTGACAAATTCAACCGCTTCATTGAAGCTGAGGCCGCGGTCATGAATGAGACCTCGAATCCGTTCGAAAACGGCAAAGGCCGAGTGCCCTTCGTTCATGTGATACACGGCAGGATCTACTCCCAGTGCCATTAACATCCTTACACCGCCGACGCCCAAGATGATCTCCTGGCGAATCCTCATCTCCCGGTCACCGCCGTACAGCTCGGATGTAATTCCCCTGGCGGATTGGGAATTCTCCGCAAGGTTGGTGTCAAGGAGGTACAACCGGGTTCTGCCGATGTTCACTCGCCAGGCCTGAATCCAGACCTCTTCTCCTTTGAGATCCACTGAAACCCTTATCAGGTTTCCCTTTTCGTCCCGTACCAGTTTCATGGGCATATTGATGAACTGGTTGATGGGGTATGTCTCCATCTGCCAGCCGTCCTGCGTGAGGTACTGTCTGAAATAGCCTTTCTGGTAGGCCAGCGAAACGCCGACAATGGGGAGATTGAGGTCACTGGCGGATTTGAGATGGTCCCCAGACAAAATGCCCAAGCCCCCCGAGTAAATGGGCAG
Source organism: uncultured Desulfobacteraceae bacterium (assembly GCA_964513115.1). Taxonomy (GTDB): domain Bacteria; phylum Desulfobacterota; class DSM-4660; order Desulfatiglandales; family Desulfatiglandaceae; genus JAFDHL01. The sequence goes on from CAZENC010000006.1 coordinate 19,521, forward strand.
ACATTCTGCTGCACCGCATTCCGCAGTAAAATAGGCCACTGTAAATGGAGTGTCGGTTTTGCCAAAGACCTCTGTTCCCGGTTTTTTGGACATGTAACGATCAAATTCCTCCTTGACCCTTTCCATGTGTGCGACAAACCCTTCATCATTAGCCAAGTTTTCCAATTCGTTCTGCTTCACGCGTCCCAGTAGTTCAGCGGGATTCCTTCTGGTCTCCTCCCAGAGATCCGGATTGATTCTCCTGAACAGTTCCTCCGCCCCATAATCCCATGCAAAGTACAGATTATCAGACAATTCGTGGAGGGGTCGCAGTCTTTCCGGGACACTCGGTCTGACGTCTATGGTTCTGATAGGTCTTGTCATGTTCTATGCCTTATCTATCCTGAAAAAATGGAAATCTCCGCTCTCAAGCCCTATATAGAGCCCTGATTGTTCTACTTGGGCCGAAGGGTGGAAAAAACTCTCTCCCTTCAAAGGGTCCTTGAGGAGGATCTGTTCTCCTTCCGGAAGCCAATTTAAGGGCAGTTTAACATATCCCTGGGCCGGAGAGAAAGAGAAATTAACGACGATCAGTCGGCGCTCTTTCTCAAGGCCCCAGCACCATGCCAGAAGGTTTTCATGGGACCGGTTATCGGCCCAGCCGTAGGTGTTGCAAATCTCCCACCTGCCTTCGTGAAAGACCGGGAGATCGACTTCCCTTAAAAACAAATCGCAAAAGGCCTCAACGTCCTTTTGAACGGGTTCATTAGGGCCCCGCCTTAGTTGTACCGGCGTCCTTATACGGTTTCCTTGAAATTGGCCTTGCTGCCATAAACGCATACCCGGCAGGGTTGCCTGGATGATCATGGCACAGCGAACCCGCTCTGTTCCGAATGTCTGCAAGGCTCTCGGCTCGTCATGATTTTCCAGGAACCGTATCAGTTTTTGCTGGCGCTCAATGGGGATCGACAGGTGACATCTCAGGCCTTCAATAATTCCCTCTGCCAGAAGGTCAAGCAGGGTTTTGTCATACGTATAATCAAATCCCTGATGCTGAAGTTCTTGTTCTGTTCCCCAGTATGCCTCCGCGAGGAACAGAAACCGCCGGTTTTTGGATTTGACGGTGTTGATTGCCATGGGCCAGAACTCTTCGGTGCATACCCGCCCCTGAAGATACGGCCCCCATGTTTCGTTGAATACATCCTTCATAAGAAGCATGGCCATGTCGCACCGAAGCCCGTGGCAATATTCCGAGATGTTTGACATGGTCTCGATCACGGCCTGAATACATTTTCCGCTGGAATAATTCAGCTGCGCCGTATCGGTCCACGGGTGAAAATAAGGGTCTTTTCCGTGTGCAATGCAGGGCTTTTCGGGATTTTGTCCAGCCCGAAAAAATCCTTCGCCGCAATCGTTTCCCCTGGCCGTTTTTTTCTGCACATAAAAATCCGAATGTTTTTCGATCCAGGGGTGATCGCATGCGGTATGGTTGGGCACAAAATCGAGGACAAGAAAAAGCCCCAAATCCTCGAGCATTTTCTTTAGTGATCGGAGATCGTCAAATGGGCCGAAGGTCGAATCAGGATAATAGTCGTATACGGCATAGGGTGACCCGGCGATATCCTCAATCACAAAGTCAGGAAGAATATTGCGGCATTCGTCCACCAACGACGGTTCCCCTCGGGCCCTTCCTCTGGAATCAGGGCTTCGTTTCCACATCCCCATAAGCCAGACAATATCCATTCCCTTGTCTTTCAGGAGCCGCCATTCCTTGTCAGGGATCGTTGCCAGGGTAATGTTTTGGTGCTCTCGTTTGCTGAGTTCATTTAGCCAGGTCATGAGGTTTATTTGGTAAATATGAGGATTATTACGAAGATCTTTCATGTCCTATCCTCTTCCGTATAATTCCGTCATTTCGCGAAGTATCCGGTGCACTTCGGGGCTAAGCAACTCCGAATCGAGACGCCACTCCCAGTTGCCGTCCCTGGTAGCAGGCCGATTCATCCGGGCCTCTTGACCCAGGCCCAGGAGATCTTGAATGGGAAAGATCACCGTATCGGCTACCGTCATCATGGCGAGGCGAACAAATGCCAGTGAAATCTCTTCAGCCGGGACTTCCCGTCCGATATACCTGGAAAACCGTTCTTTGACTTCCGGCGGCGCCTCATTTTCAAACCATCCCCTGATGGTGTTGTTATCATGCGTCCCTGTATATACAATACAGTTTTTGATCACATTGTGCGGGGCATAGGGATTGGTAGGGAGATCATTGCCGAATGCAAAAATAAGCAGTTTCATGCCGGGAAAACCGAAACGGTTCATTATCTCAGTCACATCAGGCGTAATGACGCCAAGATCCTCGGCAATAATGGCCGCATCGGGAAGTATCCTGTTCACTGTGTTTAAAAACTCTTCGCCCGGAGCCACGGCCCAATTACCGTTCATGGCATTTTCTTCGGTTGCCGGTACTTCCCAGTAGCCCATGAATCCGCGAAAATGATCCACCCTCACAAAATCAAATAGTCCCAGATTGTGTTTCAACCGCTGAATCCACCAATCAAATCCAGTTTCCTTATGAACATCCCAACGGTATACCGGATTGCCCCAGAGTTGGCCTGTTTCGCTGAAGTAATCCGGCGGCACTCCGGCAACAGTAATGGGTCGCTTTTCACTGTCCAGATTAAACAACCCGGGATGAAGCCATACGTCCGAACCGTCGTACACCACATAAATGGGCATATCCCCAATGATTTTGATGCCTTTTTGATGAGAATAACGCTTCAGTGCCGTCCATTGGCTGAAAAAGAGATATTGAAAAAACCGTTCCCGCTCGATCGCATCGTGAAGCTTATTCCTTATCTGTTCAACAGCCCCTGAATCCCTGTCTCTCAGTTCCTCCGGCCACTCTGACCAGGGCCTGTCACCCATATGTGTTTTCAGGGCGGCGAAAAGCGCAAAATCATCCAGCCAGCAGGAACTACGAAAACAAAATTCTTCATACCCCGGATTCACGGGTGATATTATGAAACGGTCATAGGCCTTATTAAGCAGGGCGTTTTTAAAGGTGATAACAGTTCGGTAATCGACCCGGTCAGTAAAGAAGCCGGGTGCTGAATCCAGGTCATCTTCAAGGAGCCATCCCTCTTCGACTAAGATCTCGGGGTTGATGAGCAATGAATTAAACGCAAAGGCCGATATGCTGTGGTAAGGAGAGCAACCATGTTCGAGGTCTGTCGGATTCAGCGGAAGGATTTGCCAGTAACGCTGTTTCGTCTCTGCCAAAAAATCCACAAACCGGTACGCCCCGGGTCCCAGGTCGCCGATTCCAAAATCAGACGGCAGTGATGTTATATGGAGCAGTATACCGCTTCCTCTTGTATCCATGTTTAATCCGATATGTATTGATTCCCGGTTTTGATTTACCAATAGGGCTTATTACTAATTCTCAGGCCATTACACAAGTGTATCCGAGAAAACCGCCATGGCTTAGGGATCAGCAGTTCATACCAATTGTTTCCATCATACAATTCCTGCATGCCTTGCCCAGTATGCCTGCCACGTACATGAAGCAAGTATGCGCCGCGAATGAATTTTTCAATATGAATATTTGTATTCATAAAAACAACCATTTCCGAACGGCAAAATGAAGGGAAAGGCATAAAATATAATTTTACAAGGGTTATGCTTAACAAGCAATGATATAAAAAAAGAGACGCGACCGGTTTCCGAAAGAGGGTGTAGGCCTGAGAGAATTATTAATTGTTTATCAAGAGAGTTGACAAAAGAAAAAAAATGAATAATATACAACCGCTCCGGAATTGTTCAAAACTCATGGGAGGTGATATCATGAATAAAAACGATATCTTAAAAAAAACGATTAAGAACAGAATCATGAGAAGGACTGCCAGAAAAGTTTCGGAGAGGGAATCGAATCAAAGCGTATTTAATAGGGGCCAGGATTTCCGGTCCAAGTTCCTTAAAACCCTTGAGTTTAAGAGGGAGGAGGTAAGGAGGGCGATTGCTCGTTTGATTGAAAGCCAGAACGGGTACGATGCCTCATTGTTCGCAGATGACAACATTGAGGAAATTGACCGTGCTGCGCGTGAGATTGAGACACAAAAGCGATATGGCATCATTGAAAGGAAAAGTGATGAGCTGAAAAAGATTGAATCCCTTATTCAGAGGATTCTGAAGGATGAAGACTTTGGCCTGTGTGAAGATTGCGGCAGGCGGATTCCGGAAGGACGTCTGATAATCATGCCGGAGGCCGCCCGTTGCATATCCTGTCAGCAGGAAATGGAAAAGTGGAATTCCAGCAGAAAATCAGCCGGTGGAAAGCCTTCTGTCAGATCAGACAAGATGACGTCGGATTGGGATGAAGGTGATACCCAAGAATCCGCAGAAAGGTTTTTTGTCGACACTGAAGGGACACCAATTTTAATTGAGGACTTTGAAGAACTAAATGGTCTGAAGGAGAATTCGAATAACAAAGATAAGGATTCGTGGCTGGAGTCACGGTCAGATAAGCCGAACAATATGCCATCGTCTTCCGCCGAGTTTTGATCAGCTCCCTTGGGCTTTGCAACAGGATCTGAAACAGACAGGCATGCTGGACCAAAGGTTGAAACCAAAAAGGCATGTGAAATCCTGGGTTAGCGAGATGAGATCTAGGAAATTGAAAGAGGGGCACTGTGATTTCATTGACATCAGCAAAACCGAATACATGGAAAACCCTGACACCTATTTTGCTCGGATGTGAGAGCGTTCTCGAGAATCAGCGACCTGAGACAGTGCGTGGTCGATATAGGACATAAAAATAGCTGTTGACATCGATAACAATTTTCAATAGCGGTTAATCATGGATAAAGCTGTTTTAAATATCGCCGTTGCCCAGATTGCCCCGGAGGTAGGTAATCTTGATTCCAACCTGGAGAAGGTAAGAGCGTATCACGGCCAGGCTTGTGAGGAGGGAGCCGATCTAGTCGTCTTTCCCGAGCTGGCAATGACCGGTTATACCCTCGGTGATGAAATTTCCCGCTATGCGCTTACCCAGTCGAGCCCTGTCTTTCAAGAGCTGCTCTCACTCAGCAAAAAGGTGCCCATGATCATGGGATATGTAGAACGAAGCCCCCGGGGCCGCATTTACAATGCGGCGGCGATGCTGGATGAAGGCCGTGTGGTCCACATTCATCGCAAGGTCTATCTGCCCAATTACGGTCTGTGGGAAGAGCAGAAGCGGTTTGCGCGAGGACGCCGGCTGGAAGTGTTTCACCACAGGGGCTTCAGGCTTGCGCTGTTTATCTGTAACGATTTCTGGTATCCCTCAATGGGGTATCTGGCGGCCAGCAACGACGCGGATGTGTTCATTGTGATCGCCAACTCGGCACTGGATACCGACGGCATGCATCCCCGGGCTTGGGATATGCTTATTCGAACACCGGCATTGATTTACGGGGGATACGTAGTATTCGTCAACAGGGTGGGAACGGAGCACGGCTGGAGCTTTTGGGGCGGCAGTACCGTGGTGGCTCCGTCCGGACTCTGGTCCGCAGCGGCCGGGACAAGCGAGGAGATCCTTCATGCCAAACTCGAGTATGATGCTGTTGAGCAGTCCCGGGACTCGCTTCCCCTGATACGCGATATGGATATCGATTTTACCCTGCGCGAGCTGAAATTGGTGAGTGACCAGCGCCTGCTTGAGAACGACTGAGATCTAAGTGGCTTATTGCCGATTGCTGGGGGTTTGAATGCCCGGCAGTTTATTGTCCGGGTTGCCCTTCCCATTTAAGGTAGACGGCCGAAAGGGGAGGCACTGTGAGGCTAAGGGTATAAGACCGGGCATGGCGGGGGACTCGTTCGGCTTGGATACCTCCCAAGTTTCCCTGGCCGCTTCCACCATAGTACTTACTGTCACTGTTTAAAACTTCTTTCCAGACGCCATCCTTTGGCGCACCCAATTTGTAGCCGAAATGTGTAACCGGCGTAAAGTTGCAGACAACAAGCATCATATCTT
>CAZENC010000007.1:0-25323 GCA_964513115.1 uncultured Desulfobacteraceae bacterium
GAGTGAATCACCTTTTCTAACCACGTATCGTTCTATGCTCCCTTGTGCCCGTGAACCGGGAGTCGCAGAGGAGGACTCTCCAACTGATGCATAGGTTATCCTGGTAGGTATCTTTAGTCGCCAGCCAGCTTTAACATAACTCCTGCTTTTCAGGTTATTGAGCCTCATAATGGCCCTGACGCTTGTTCTATATCTGCGAGCAATCACGGATAAGGACTCTCCCTTTCTTACCCTGTGAATCACATAGGTAGGAGCGGGAGGATGCCAGACAGGCATGTCGGCTAATTTGGCAAGGAGCAATTCTCCCTTACCCTTGGGCACTTTAAATTCGTAAGGCCGGTTTGGTGTTGACTGGTGCCTCAATTCGCTGTTCATATCTTTCAATTCCTTGTAAGGCACCCCCAGATGTTTGCTGACTGTTTTCAGATGGACCGGCTTATCAATAGTAACTTGCTCTGTTTCAATTGCATCATTCACAGGGGGGAGGGTGAAGCCGTGTGCTTCGGGATTATTTAAAACATGCAGGACGGCCAGAAATTTAGGGACGTAAAAGGCTGTTTCTACAGGGAGTTTCTCGTAAAGGTCCCAGAAATTATCAAGGTAACTAATTTTTTGGGTCCGGATGTATCTCAATACCCTTCCTTCTCCACAGTTATAACCGGCAAGAGCGGTTGTCCAGTCACCAAAGATCTGATGCAGTTCTTTGAGATAGGCAATGGCTGCCTTTGTAGATTTTTCTGGGTCCATTCTTTCGTCGGTCCATCTATCCCTTTTCAGACCGTATTTATAACCCGTTGAGGCTATAAACTGCCACAGTCCGAGGGCCCTTGCCCTTGAGAGGGCCCTTACCTTGAATCCACTCTCAATAAGGGGCAGCCATGAAAGCTCTTCAGGCAGTCCCGCTTCCTTGAGTTCCTTCAGTATGGCCGGCCGGTACCTTCCCGAGCGTTCATATGCACGTAGAAAAAAGTCCCTTTCCTTACCTTTGAGCAGATTGAGGGCTCTTTCAACGTGACTGTTCATTACAAGGGGGATAACCTTGTTGATTCCATTTGCCACTATAAATCTGGAGGAATAAACCTCTATGATACGTTTGGATATTGTAAATCTCAGGTCGTCCCGTTGTTGCAGGATCTCAGGATCGTCATCAGCATTGACTTTCAAGATTAGGGAATAGGCCTGATCGAGGGCATCAATGGCATTGTCTAAGTCCCCCCTTTCCCAGAAGTCATTAGAGGCTTGGCAGAATTCCAGGGCGGAATCGAGTTTTTCCTGATCCGAGTTCTTGAGGTTTTGTGAAAAAGGGGCCGGAGTTGTGCCGGCAGGGGTTTCAGGAGCGATGAAAGGCCTGGTTTTTTGGGGAACAGTGCGGGGCAGGGTTTTTTTGGTTATGTCACTTTTTTCCGCGGTTGGTTGAGGTTGGGTCGGAGTATAAGTCGAATTTCCTGCGCAGCCTGTGAAAATTAGCAGCAGGAGGATGAAGAGGCTTTTTACGATGTATAAATCATTATGAATCTTCATTTTTTACCGGAGTCGTTGATGCCAAATTGCCGATCTACCTGGAAGCGAATGCCACTTTAGATTTTCAGGAAAACAGAATTACGGGTCCCTGGTTTGGTCAAGGGAGTATAGATAAAGCATTAGGAATGGTCAAGTTAATCTGTCGGATTTTTTCCTTTTACTTTTCTTTAATAGGCCAAGGAGCCCTTCCCTGGTATTCAGTTCGGGATGATCTGTGATTTTTTCCAATAGATTCGACATGATTCTTCCTACGGCCGGACCGGGTGGCAGCCCCAGGATTTTCATTATTTCATGGCCGTCCAAGGCAAGGTCTCGGGTATTTCTTGCCATATGGCCTTTAATCTGATTCTCTATCCTCTGCATAAGCTCTTTGATTAGGTTCAGGTCCTTATTATTAGTACCATGCGCGATGATATCAGCCTGGACAAAAACAGTAAAATCGGGGATATATTCAGGGCCCACGCGGCGAACCAATCGCCTGACAGCGGCATCACTCCACCCGGTATCATAGGCAATCATGTGATGCCTGATAAGGCTTGTCACTTTTCGGGTCATTTCCTTATTGAATTTCAGCCTATCCATAATTTCCGTGGCAAGAACAGAGCTTTCCTGCTCATGCCCGTAAAACCTCCAGACCCCTTCTATCTTCTTTCTTACCCGTGGTTTCGCAATATCGTGAAGCAGGGCCGTGAGTCTTAACACGGGATCAGATGCCACCCTGTCAACGGTTTCCATGATATGCTTGAAAATAGTATAGCGGTGATAATATGCGTTCTGCCTTTTTAAGTATCCTTCAAGGAGTTCTGGTAAGAAATGCTGGAGAAGCCCTGTTCTTACCATCAGGTTGAAACCTGTGGAAGGTTTTCGCGACATCAATATTTTCATCAATTCCTCTCTTATTCGCTCCGGCGCAACGGAATTGAGCAATTGTGCCTCTAAGGAAAGGCTGTTAAGTGTCCTTTTTTCGATGTGAAACCCAAGCTCGGTTGAAAACCTGACGGCCCGCAATAGGCGAAGGGGGTCCTCTCGAAAACGAGCTTCAGGATCTCTTACCGCCCTAATAAGCCTTTTAGAAATGTCGCCCATGCCGGCAAGTGGATCAATGATTTTATCGGCTTCCGGGTCAAAGGCCATGGCGTTAATGGTAAAATCGCGAAGGGAAAGGTCTTCAATAAGGCTTTGTTTTTTTCCCCTAAAGGGGGTTACTTCAAAATGATTTCCCGAGTCCACGAGTGTAACGGTTCCATACTTTTGGGAAAAATGACGGGTATCCTTAAATGCGTCCCCGATTTCTTGGGGAATGGCGGAAGTCACCACATCCCAGTCCAGTGTCGGGCGTTTTAGGCAGGCATCCCTTACCGCACCTCCGACGACAAATGCCTGATGACCGGCGTCTTTCAGTCTCTTAAGAATGAAGTTGACAAATTCGGGGATGTCTAATTCTATGTTTTTGCTCATTTTGCCAAAGAGGGGGAAGGGTTAATACAAGTAGATCTGTAACTAAATTTCTTGAGTTTTCAGTTTTTACGAGGTTATCAATTTTGGAATGATTATTTTCACAGATTGGATAAAATATCCAGACCCAAAAAGATCAGTGACTATTAAAAAAAACATTAGTTGTTGGTACAACACGGGTTATGTGTAATACAATTATCTGAACACTGTTCCTTTCCCATGGCCCAAACTATATTTTAACGAATTTCTTTTTTATATTGAACAAAATAAATTGATGGAAAAGGGTATCGGTCTCGTTGATGTGCACATTTTGGCTTCAGCACAATTGCTGGGGATAACCTACAAAAATATCTTAAATGAAGGAGCAAATTACCATGAAAAAATCAATGATGCCTGTAATGATCGTAACCGTTGCCACGTTTCTGTTTACCCTCTCTTCACCCGTCACTGCCGCTGACGAAGTATCGAAAGTCCGGGATGCTACTGAGGTGATGACCGATATCATGGCCATACCCGAAAAGAGCATTCCCCCGTCTTTGCTCAACAATGCATACGCGGTGGCCGTCATTCCCAATGTTATAAAGGGCGGATTTGTATTCGGAGGGCGATACGGATGGGGAGTGCTGGTTGTAAAAACCAAGGAAAGGAAATGGAGCGCACCTGCCTTTATCAGCATTGCAGCGGGTAGCGTGGGATACCAGATAGGTCTACAGTCAATCGATGTTATCCTGGTATTCAAAAGAAAGAAAAGCGTTGACAGGATAACAAAGGGTAAGTTCACCTTGGGGGCGGATGCCAGTATCGCTGCCGGTCCGGTTGGACGCGCGGCTTCGGCAGGGACCGATATCCGGCTCGAGGCGGAAATCTATTCCTACTCCAGGAGCAGGGGACTGTTTGCAGGGGTTTCGCTCGAGGGTTCGGCACTACAGATGAAGGATGAGTCCAACAGGTTATTTTATAATAAGGAAGTAATCAGCGCAGTTGACATTTTTGAGAATATTGACATTAAGGTACCTGAGGTAGCAAAGGAATTCGTAAAAACCATGACCAAACATACGGCCAGGTAATGCGATAGGAATCTTCTATAAAGCTAATTTCTTGATCAACTTTTCAACAGGAAATGGCTTCCCGTGAGCTGGATATATTTTCTTTACTCCTTTATCAATAAGCTTCTTCCAACTGTTTTTCAAAAGAGACATATCTTCAGCAAATATTGGAAGGTTTGGACCTATTGTCAGCGGCAGGCCATTCATAGCCATGTCTCCGACAAAGGCATCACCAGAGTCAAGCACTACAGAAATGGAACCGGGAGAATGACCCGGGGTAAATACAATTTTTCCCTTTATACCAAATTCCTCAAGCGAGTAGTCTTCTTCACCGATAACAATGTCAGCTTTACATGGCTCTATTGGAAATTTCTTGCTCCGCCTGTTTACCAAAGCACCGAATATTTTCCCCCAGCGCGTTACACCTGGCGGCATAGCCAGCTCACCTTTTTCTAAAATATTTTTCTCGTTTTTTTGAACTGCAACTTTTGCACCTGTCATATCTTTTATCTCTTTTGTGCAACCTATGTGATCCCAATGGCAATGGGTAATTACTATAGCTTTTATTTCCTTTGGATTAATACCTATATCCTTCAATCCTTCGGAAAATTTATTGCATTCTCCCGGCATTCCACCATCTACTAAAATCGTACTTTCATGTTTGATGATAAAGCATTTGTCGACACCAACTTTTATCATTTGAAAAGCCATTTCTTTCTCCGATTTCTAGTGCAGCTCTTCAGCGGGCGCAATTTATTGAGATCCGCAGGAAGAGCATGTGTCCGCCCTCGAGTGCGGGATCCATTACCGGCATGTCGAAGGTCCCGCCGCCGGGCTGGGGGGCAAAACCCCCCGATTGCAATTACCCTTCTTTTGTTGTTTTACTTTTTTCTTTTCTGTTATTTGTCGTTATATTAGATAAGTCAATTTAGGGCTTTACTCTAGCATAAACATTACAAGCAAAACCGTACATTTTTCCAAAAAATTCTCCATTATTATCATACAAATAGGTTTTTTCAAATTCATCTGGAGTATAGTGGGACAGAACATCGAAGCCATTTTCAGAAAGAAATGATTCGATTTTTCCTTTTTCAATCCCAAATTGATAAGGCTCTCCTGTCTTTGAAACCGATTCAATCAATTCCTTCGCTCCATAATAATAGTATTTTCCTTCGACAAAGGATTTGTAAAAATAATCAAAAGCTACAGTGCTACCACATCCTGAATTGTTTTTAATAAAAGCTAATGTCTCTTTGATGGCTTCTTCAGGAAGATACATGGTAACACCTTCCCAAATAAAAAAGCTCTTTTGGGATGTATCATATCCTGCGCTTGAAAGTACATTGGCCATATTTTTTTTCATGAAGTTAATAGGTAAAAAGGATACTTGTAAAGGAATAGAAATGTTATGTTTACGCAGAAGTTTTTTCTTATGTTGTTGGGTGGTTGGCGCATCCAGTTCGAATATGTTGGTCCGTTGTATAGAATCTTTAAATCGGATAGCTCGTGTATCATAACCAGATCCTAAGAAAATAATCTGAGGAATGTTCTCTTCCAGCGCATGTTTAAAGATGTTATCAAAATGTTTCGTTCGGGCAGTTACGTATTCATAAGTACCTGGAACTTTTTTGTGTAATTTTTTGCGTATGGAACGACGAATAAATGAAAAAGACAAAAAAAATCTAGCCTTAGGAGGTAGAAATAACTTTGCCAAGTTATCAGGACCTTGAAAATTTGGATGCTCTTCCTTTGAAGCCATAAAACGATGAATAGCTGCCATCATAGCTGTGCGGGAAGCTTTTTGTGCAATACTTGACTGTTTTTTCTCCTCAGATAGTTCTTCCATTTTTTTCTTTTTTTTATGTTGTACTTATTTTAGCTTCTATAAAAAAACACTAAAAAAAATAGGGGTTCCAACATTGTTAATCAATGGCGCGATTTTTTGCGTCGGCTGCAGTGCTGGGTTAGCCCCCGATTGAATACAAGTTCTTCACTACATGTCAATACCATCTATGAATACTGGATCTTTTCCGATCATGAAGTTCTCTTTTAGCGGTTTGATGTAAAGATTAATATTGGTAGAAATCCGAATAAACCCCTTCAAGCTATCCAGCATGTTATGATTTCGCTCGCAAATGCAAAAAATTTGCTTGATATCCTTCTTAAAGGCATAATTATTAATGTGTTTGATGAGAATGGCCAGATGAGAGGGTTCTTTGTATCCAATTAGAGTGAGCATGACCTGCTTCAATTGAGTACCAGGCTTAAGAACTCGCGGCAATACTCGTGCTATAAACAGCAAACGACCCATTATTCTAAACTTTAAATTAAGCGCTTTCAAAGTGAGTTTCATGACTTAGCTCCAGTCCCAAAAACCTAAGCAGGCCAAAATTTCTCCCTTATCTTCTAGAACGAGTAGATTTTCCATAGAGAATCCAGGGGTCCGGCTGATGAATCGGGCCAAAGTCTCAGCTGAAGCTGCTTCATACAATTCGTGGTTTTCCCAGGTTTCGTTTAACAATTCAGCTACATTCGCCAAGTCCACTGAACTAGCAGATCTGATCTTTTCCCTGGACTGATAGGCAATCTCTTTTCGGATTGCTAAGCTTGGCATGACGAGCTTACGTTGTAATCTGAAACCTAGGCTTTCAACGAGTTTAATCGAAGGCAGATTCCTTTCCATGATCAAGCCGTAAACAAGCGCCGCACCGTTTTGCCGTAAGTGATCCTCCATGTGTTGGAGAAGCCGTTTTGCTAAGTTCTTTTTCCGATGGTTGGGGTGCACGAATGTCTGAAATGAATACCCCACCCGACTAAGTTCGCCATTAACAAGAGCGTTTCGCAGTGCGCAGGCGTGTGATGCTATGATTGTGTCTCCCTCGCACGCAGCATAAACCTTGTGCGATTCATACGCTTTAGCTCTTGCAAAAAAGTCAGGTGTATTGACAGTTGAAACAATGAGTGAGGTACCTTGCGGACACTGCGCCTGGAGACGCTGAAGTTCTTCATTATCATTCGGCGTAGCTTCGCGAATGTACATGGTGTTTTCCCGGCGTTACTATATTTTTCTTATGCTTAAACCCCATTGTGAGAGGGCTCAACGTTAATCATCAGCTGCGGCGGGCGCCAGACCGCTGTAGCTGATATCTACAAATCATCGAGCGACAGCCGTTAGTTGTATGATGTCGTTAGACAGCGGGCCTAGAGCGTGGTTCTCACGCATTCAAACGCCACAGCTGGAAATTCAGCGCCGATGCGAATCCTACCCAGCACAGGTAGGGTAGTAGAAGCATTCCGGCCAGCGGCCTTATCCTCCAGAAGCCCACCAGGGTCAACAATATAACAATCCAGAGAATGACGATTTCAAAGAACGCTAGCATTGGTCTATGCGCACCAAAGAACAGGTATGACCAAAAAGCATTTAGCGCCAGCTGGACAATGAACAGAACCAGAGGCGCTATCGCACCCGAAAAACCAACCCTCCTCCAAACAAGCCAGGCGGCAACTCCCATTAGGACATAGAGCACAGTCCACACTGGTGCGAAGACGGCATTCGGCGGATTCCATGCAGGCTTGACAAGAAAGTTATACCACTCGCCTGGCATGAACTGCGAGCCAAACCAGCCGGCAGCAAGCGATGCGGCGACCCACGCAATAAGTCCTAGTACAGTTCTTCTGATCTTAATCTCTCTTCCCGTTTTCTAACGGATAAGATGAGCCGCCGTGCGGCTCAGCAGGACCAGTGCCGCCGGAAGGCAAACCATAATAGCAAAACTAACTTCGACTTTGGGGCATGATAGCCCGGTCAGCTCCAGCGGATGTTGGGCGGCCTGGGTAGTCTACCAAAGACCCTCCGAACTTACAATACCAACGGACCCATCATACTTTCTGAAAGTTGTGACTGCTGTTTCTTTTGTCAACATAAACGAACAGTCCGCTCTGCACCATGGATTGTGGAGACCACCACGGAACTGCCGTCCACACCGCTAATGCACCGCCAGGCTTCAACACGCGGTGCATTTCAGGTAAGAGCTGGCTGAGCGGCAGAGTAGGTGAGGGTATCACCCCGAACAGTACCACTAGATTCATTGCGCCGTCTGGAACGCCCGAATCAAGTGCATTAGCCCTGAACACTCGTACGTTCGACAGGCCAGCAGCCTCCACTTTCTGGGTCACGTAATCCACTGCCACCTGCGTCACATCCAACGCATAGAGACGACCTTCTTGGCCGAGCGTTTCCCCCAGGGGAACGGTGAAAAAACCGCGTCCACAGCCCACTTCCAGCACCGTTTGACCAGACTGCACGCCTGCTCCCTGTATTATCGCCTCTGGATCGGATATTCGCTTCCGTAACGGGCTATCACACGCGAAGATCTTCAGCATGATACTTGCTATTCTGTCTCTCAGTACGGCCACAGACCGTTTCCTTTCTTCCCAAGTATGTATCATCCGCTTGAACAGAAGGGATACCCCGGCTAGGTTGAGTAGCTTATGCGTCACAGGAAGATATCTGCATTGAAAGTCCGCCAAACGCTACGCATCACCGGGCGCAAAAAGCAGAGCGAGGAACGAGCGGCGCTTTTTGCGATCCGAGTGGATGCGATGGATGCGATTGTCAGGTCAATTGGTCATGTCATTTTTGAAACATTTTTTAAGGCGAAGAATATAACTATCACAGGTATCAACAGTGCCATGATGTTCCAAACTCCCATGGCAAGCAAGACAACCTGATTGAGAGCGACAAAGCCCGTATAGGTATAGGCTGCCCATTTTTTCATCATCCATAAACCGACCATACAGACCAGCCCGATTACAGCTGAAAAGCCCAAGTATGGCGGATACCAAGCCCCAATTTGTTGCGCAATTGGCGCGAAAATTAGTGGAACAGTAATCAGCGTCCCGATAAATCCAATTATACATATCACTGTTATTGATTTGGGTCGTTTTGCTTTTTCTGCCGTTTCGCTCATGATTTTCGTCTCCTTTATTGCCGAACGTGCCGAATGAGAAGCGGCCAGGTATGAGCCGTATTTCTCCATGCGGATGTTATCCGCAGGGACTGACGTTCATGCTGCTATCCGCTTGAGATGACTGATATTTAAACTTTGCCGTGATTTCCACAAATCATATTGTAGCTGAAGCTTTAGCCAACCTTCTGGTGAACGGCCAAAAACCTTTGAAAGTCTTAAAGACATTTCAGGACTAATCCCTGACTTTCCATTTAAGAGCATTGAGAGGGTTTTTCTTGTAACACCAAGAGATTCCGCTGCCTTAGTGACAGTTAAATCAAGCGGAATTAGACAGACCTCCTTAATGATTTCGCCAGGATGCGGTGGATTATGCATTGCCATGATATGCTCCTTTAATGATAATCTTCATAATCAACATCGAAGACATCTCCTTTTTGAAATTTGAATGTAACTCGCCAGTTACCAGTCACCTGCACTGCCCAAGTTCCCTTCCGTTTACCTTTGAGTTCGTGTAGCTTTAAGCCTGGCAGATCCATATCGCCAAGATTTTCAGCCGTTTCAAGGAGTGCTAGCATTTGCCTTAGGCGTGTTACATGCTCCTGTTCGACACCGGATGTAACACCAGACTCAAACAATTTATTTAATCCTTTATGTTTGAATTTTTGTATCATACGGCCATATTGTAACCAGTGACGTAACAGGTGTCAAGTGAAAGGGGTTTAGTACAATTGTTGCGCGGATAACGACGCGTGTCATGGGCGCGAGGAACGAGCGTCTCTTGCACACGCATCTTATAACTTTTTAAAATATTAGGTTGCAATATGGAACTTGTTCATATAAAATACAGCAAAACAAATCTTGTATTTAAGGAGATATTATGCCTACGGCAGTTAAAATATCAGATGATCTTGTTGCCAAAGCAAGAGTCAAATCAAAAGTATTTAAACGATCAATAGCTGGTCAAATTGAATATTGGGCAAAAATCGGTCAAATCGTGGAAGATAATCCGGATCTTCCTCTACCGTTAATACAAGATATTTTAATCGGAAAAGAACAAATCAAATCTGGCCAAGGAACTCCATATGTATTTGGAGAATAGCAATGAGCCAGATTGAAGAAGTAATCCAGTCACCAATTTTTGCTAAACAAAAAAAGAAACTGAAAAAGAACCAAATAAAAAAATTGGATGAAGCTATTAAAGCAATAATGGCAGAACCTAAAATTGGCAACGCAAAAGCCGGTGATTTAAAAGGAGTTCGTGTTTATAAGTATAAGCTTGGAAATAATCAGATTTTATTGGCCTACGAAATTATCGAGTCTACACTTTATTTATACACATTCGGATCTCACCAGAATTTTTATAGAGAACTTAGCAAATATATCCATCAATAGTATAGGTTATAACGCTGAGTTCAGCTGCATTTTGGAGCGTAGTGGAAAAATGTCAGGTGCAGCGATTAGCGAATGGTCTTTCTTAAAAATTTAAGCAATCTCCTATTCTGCATGCATTATATCCACGTTTTTACTCAATTGTTTTAAAATAAAATTTGGAAAAAATCGGCTCATGAATTTTAGTTGGTTGGATTTCCCAGGTCTAATTTCGTATTCATCTTTGGAGAGCCCCTTAAGAAAGGTGGCAACCATGTCTTCAATGGACATGATTGAAATGCCCTTCATATCTTCTTCACTGAAATCTCTCAAAAGTCCAGTTTTAGTCGGAGGCGGAGCTAACTCGAACACCTTAAGATTTGTATTCCTCAGTTGCTCTCTCAATGATAACGTATATGAGTGAAGTGCAGCTTTGGCTGAACAATATACTGGTGAAATTGGTAACGGAACGAACGCTAGACACGATGAAACATTGACGATTGCAGCATTTGTTTTCTCTTTCAATAACGATAGAAAGGCGTTACTCATCCAAATAGGTCCTTTTACATTAACATCGAGTTCTTTTGTCAATTCTAATGCTGAATGATTGTGATTTTGCAAATTGATCTTAAACATAATGCCTGCGTTGTTAGTCAAGATATTGAGATCAGGGAAGTCTTTCACAACTCGCTGATAAAGTTTCTCTATATCATCAGGATTACTCACATCGTTTTGGATCGCAGTTAATCCCTCTAATTGTTCCTGGGCCTTTTGCAGTTTTTGCTCATTTCGCCCCGTTATAATGACTTTGTTATCTCTCTTCAAAAGCTGTTTGGCGATCTCTAACCCAATACCGCTTGAACCACCAGTTATTAGAACTGTATTTCCACTTAGATTCATCTTGTCTCCTTTGATTTGTATTGGTTATTAAAACTCTGATTGTATAATTCGCTTACTCTGCCAATTCTCAAAACGAAAGCATAATCCTGAATTTTTACATAATATTCATCATTTTTTCTTGACATACTTGTAAAAAACTGTAAGTAAAACTGAAACATCATGTGATTCTTGTAAAGCGGGACTTAATGATTCTATTTTTCCATAGAAATTGGCTCCCAGCTCACAAATGGAGCGCAAAAATAATTGCTTCACAAACTTGTTTGCTTTGTTCTGATGAAATGGTCGTGATTAGAGCCCCTATTTTCTCTTTTGACACCGTCTGAATATGATCAAAATTGATTGCACAGTCCCTGGGCATACTATCACTTTTTGATAAGAATACTTCACTGGGGATTTGTCGAACGGTAGTCGTGACAGGTGCGACGGTGACTTCGCTGAGATACTCCAGTATTGAATCACGAGTTAGGATTAATACGGGCCGCTTTTTATCAGGAGTTTTGAATTTGTACCATCTTATTTCTCCCCTTTTCATTGATCCCCCCAATCTTGTTCATTATCCCAAACACTGAATTCATCTTTTGTCACAGGATGCAACTCATATCCTTTTCTGTGTTTCTCCTCCTGCTGCTTAATGTTAAAACTTGCTATGGCTTCTTTTAAAGCCTTTCGTGTAAAGGCCGAACGGGTAGTCTTAAGTTCCTTAACCATATTGTCAACCGATTCTACAAGATCGTCATCTAATGTCATTTGAATAGTACGCATAAAAACCTCCTTTTTATATGGATTGATATAGCTATAATAATCCATATAAGCATGTATGTCAAGCGGCCCTCCCTACGGTCTGCTTGGACCGAAGGCTGGGAAAATTGCATTAGGGCGTTGGAGTGCGGACCGCGATCCGGGCCGCCGCACAGGACAGAGTGGTTTTTATCCGAAAGACGCGTCCTTTCGAAGAGTCCCATGCCTGCGCCTCCCACAAGTATGCACTAGTGGAATCCCGCCCTTTGGGTGGGGATTCTTGATTGATCCATGTAAAGCGGGATATTACTAAAAAATTAAATTAAATCTAATCTATAACTTATTTAATTGCTTAAGATATTCCCGCTTCAGTTATTTGGTAAAAAGCGTTCCCGGGCGGATGCTCTTATCACCGTGTTTTTCGTATAAGGAATCAAGGGCCTTGTTTAGATCTTTTCTTTTTTTGGAGGTTTCGTTTTGGTCAAAAAGTATGAGCTGGCCCTCCGGTCCGATAAAGCTGAGTTGGGATAAGGATATACCCAATAGCCGGACCGGTCTTTTACCCACTTCTGTTTTCCCCAAAAGAGAGCAGGCAATAGAATATATTTCCCGGCCGTCCTCAGTGGATTTTGGCAGTGTTCTGGACCTGGTTATCTGAACAAAATCATTGTATTTCACCTTCAAGGTTATGGTTCTGCCAATAACGCTATTTCGACGCATCCGGCGGGACACCCTATTTGCAAGAGACAAGAGTTCCTTTTTGGCCTCATCCGCATCCACGATATCGTGCAGAAAAGTTTCCTCGTGGCCGATTGACTTTACATCATGTTCGGGCACCACTTCTCTTTCATCTATTCCCATGGATAATTGATGCATTTTAATGCCGTGTTCGCCGAATTTTTGTTCCAGTACATTAACCGGCATCTGGCTGAGTTCTTTGAAAGTGCTTATATTGAGACCGGCTAAGGCTTTTTGTGTCACTTTACCGACGCCCCACATTTTTTTTATGTGAAGCGGGTCCAGAAACTCTCTTATCCGGCCGGGCGACACAACGGTCAGACCGTCCGGTTTGTCCATGTCCGAGGCTATCTTGGCGACAAACTTTGATGGGGCCACGCCGGCCGAGACTGTTAAACCCGTCTCCTTTAAGACCATCTGCTTTATCTTTTTGGCAATGTCCACCGGATGACCGAAAAGGCGAGTGGAGCCTGTAACATCCAAAAACGCTTCATCTATGGATAAAGGCTCAACCAGCGGGGTAAAACGATAAAATATTTCAAATATTCGTTGAGAAACTTCCTTGTATCGCGGCATCCTGACCGGAAGAAATATTCCCTTGGGACAAAGACGCATTGCCTTGGCTATGGGCTGGGCTGAATGGACACCGAATTTTCGTGCTTCATAGGACGCAGATGCCACCACGCCCCTTTCCCTGCCACCTCCCACGATCACCGGTTTTCCCTTCAGTTCCGGGTTATCCAGTGCCTCGACCGCAGGATAGAAAGCATCCATATCCAGATGGATGATTGACTTTATTGACCCTTTTTCTTCCATAAGGTTATAAACGACTGATTATTGAAAGGAAGACATCAATTTACAAACGACCGACTCATTCTGAAAAATGAATTTACATTTCATAAATTGATGTTTCTGCTATTTTTTGATATATTTATGATAAATTCCACAAGAGGTATTATGCCGTGCATAGGATAATTAATGCCACAGTATTGGACAATTATAAAGTGAAACTGGAATATGCTGACGGGAAAGAGGGTATTGTTGATCTTTCTCATCTTGTTGGAAGAGGAGTCTTTGCCTTGTGGAATGATTACAATGCATTCCGGAGAGTAAAGATAGGTTCGTCAGGAGAATTATTTTGGAGTGATCAGATTGATCTTTGTCCTGATTCACTCTATCTTCAAATTACCCATCAAGAACCTGAAGACCTCTTTCCAAATCTAAGGCGAAAGGTTATGTATGCCTGAGATTTCCAGATTTTATGGGATTGTCATCAAGATGTTTTTTGATGATCATAATCCGCCACACTTCCATGCCCTCTACGGTGAATATGAAGCCCTGATCGATATAAACACCTTCGCTGTATTTGCCGGAAATTTGCCTCCAAGAGCGGTCGGCCTTGTTATTGAATGGGCAACACTACACCAAGCTGAATTGCACAATGATTGGGAAAAAGCATTGGTTCAAGAGCCTCTTAACAAGATTGAACCTCTAAAGTGATGCAAACAGGATTCTGGGCCAGGCCATACGATTGAAATTTAGGGACGAAATTTTGAAAAAGAGGCGTTTTCGGCTGTTCAATGTAAGTGGCTATGACTGGGCATAGCTGTGGAGACCTGCAAGATAGTTCACGCCGAAATATGTAAACAGCACGCAGGAAAACCCAACGAAACAGAGGATTGCGATACGCTTGCCCTTCCAGCCTCTCACAAGGCGCGAATGGAGTACAGCGGCATAGATAAGCCAGGTGATGAGAGACCATGTTTCCTTTGGGTCCCAGCTCCAGTAACTTCCCCATGCGGAATGGGCCCAGACCGATCCGGTGATAATACCAAGTGTCAACATAAGAAAGCCTATCACTACCATCTGATAGTTCAATTCATCGAGTATATCGGTTCTTGGAATCAGGCGCAGAAATATATTGCTTTTGCCTTCTTTGTCCAGCCGCTTGAGAAGGTACATGAAACTCAGCCCAAATGAGAGTCCGAATGCAGCATAGCCGAAAAAGCAGGTAATGACGTGGCTTATCAGCCAGTTGCTCTTGAGGGCGGGGATCAGGGGTTGGATGCCGCTGTTTACGTTGGGGGAGAATGAGGCATAGGCCATAGCCAGAAAAGCCAGTGGCGTAACGAATGCCCCGCTGGTCTTGTTTTTTGTCCGGCGTTCCACGATTAAATAAAGGAGTATTGTTGTCCACGCAAAGAATATGAGGGACTCATAGAGATTTGAAAACGGGGCATGTCCGATTCCGAGTCTGTAAGATTCGACCCACCTGATGGTTATGGCTATTGTATGGGCGACAAACCCCGCCACTGAAACAAAGGTTGCCATGCGGCCGAAGATGTCTCTGCCGAAAACCATCATGAGAAGGTAGAGCATGAATGCGCCAAAATACACAAAGGTTATATAGCTGAGCATAACCGAATTAAGCATACACCCTATCTCCGCTGTTTAAGAAGGTCTCTAAGATCATTCGCCAGGTGATCCAGTTCCCTTTGAAGTCCCACGGGGTTTTTATTGGAAGTTCCCGCTATACTGATCTCGGTTTCTCCATTATTGCTTCGCAACCGCACCCAGATCCTTCTGTGCGACACAAAGAAGGTTACGAAAAAGCCTGCCATAATCACGAAAAACCCTGCCCACACAATTGACACACCGGGATCCCTGTTCACCTGCAGTCCTGTGTAATATCCGGTTTTGAATTCTTCTAAGAAGAAAGTGTAGGGTTTAAAAGACGAAGGGTTTAATTTCGGGAACCTGTCAAGGAGGCCGGGGAATCTTTCTTTTATACCTTCCCGGTCTTTAAATAGCCAGAAGCGAATTTCTTCTCCTTCGTTCGGCTGGATCGCGATCAGGGCCGCCGGACCCATCTTCATGAAATTACCCTTAAGATCGACCAAACGAAACCGCCCTTCATTGCCGGGCAAAGGGTTTGAATTCCCCTTTTCAATTTCAATGGTTGTCTCTTCAGGCCGGCTTTTTTGTCGCAGTATTTTGAGTCTGACCTTTTTCCCCGGGACAGTACCATAATTGGCCTGGTAAAAGGTCATTCCCCTGAATTGAACGGGATGGTTTACCAGCACGCTACGTTTCTCCACCTCTTTTTCATTCACTATGAAGCTGATATCGGACCTGAATTCTTTGGGGGCGCCGTTTTTGTAGAAATCCACAGTGAATTTATCACAACGGACCTCAAACCCGAGAACCATCCGGGACATCGTCTTCCTGAGCATGATTGTTTTTGTCTGTTCTCCCTCAGCAATATTGACATAGCCCTCAAACCCGAAAAAAGACCCGATAAGACCGCCGATAAGTATGATGAGCACACTCAAGTGCACAAGGTAGACGCCGAAATGGGAGTAACGTCCTTTTTCTACATAGAAAAAATCCGTATCTGCAGCTTCCTTCCGGTGTATTTGCCTGTAACGGCGTTGCAAGAACTGCTCAACGGTGTTTGCGTTTTGTTCTGTATTCCCCTGCAGGGAAAATTCCTGTTGTGAAGGCAGATGTTCAAAAGGCTTATCCCTGTCCGGCCTGGGGAGCAAATGAAATCGCTTCCAGGCAGCTGGAAACCGGTCTATTGAACAGACAATGAGATTCAAAGTAAGGCATAATAAGATAAGCCTGAACCAGAGAGAATGGTACATATCAAAAAGGTTTAATGAACTCAAAAACCGGAACATCTCGGGGCTTAGGTTTCTGGCAAATTCCATGGCACCCTGGCCGCGCTGGGGGATGACAGTGCCTAAGATAGAGGCAAGCGCCAGGATGATGAGCAGGAAAAAGGTCAGCTTGACCGAGCTGAAAAATCTCCAGATTGGATTTGATTTGTCTGTTGATTCTGCTTCTTTCATATCCATTAATAATAGCCATTCATCCATGGGAGTCTGCCAGTGAGGGAATGCCTCAAAGGTTGCCTGATTATAGGGAAGCGTGGCTTTGAGACCTTTTCTTCGATTCCCTCCGGGTCGTAGGCCCTACCCTCCGACCTGGAAGCCCCACGGGCTGGAAGCGGGGCCGGAGGCCGAGGCTCCCGGCCTGGTTTTTTGTGGCCGGCAGGGCACCCAAACAAGGGGGCTGACAAATGAGAGGTGGCCTTATAACATGATTAAAGATAAACTACAATTCCAAAAAGTCACGGAAAAACTGAATGCAGAAAGCTTAACCAACCGGTAGAGACATTTAATTTGGTTAAATAGGATCAAAGTTGTTTTATTTAGGCAAATAAATAAGTAATTAATAAAATTAAAATATAATGTATTATACGGCCGCCATCAAGACATCCGTGTTATTAGGCTGTGACTCCAGGTCTTGTAGATACTTAGGTTATTTAGGCTGAAGCCTGCCCGCCGGATTCGCCAAACAGAAGGCGGACAAGCGGTAGGCGGGGCTGAAGACTGTTAGTAAAAGGCTGAACATGCTACACATGGGGCCTCTATTATTGTATTACTGTAACTGCTTTATCCATGAAAAGAACTCCTTCGGTTCTCTTTGCCCTTCCCGTCCTCCGCAGTAGCTTTGCTACGGAGGGTGGACAGTCTTCAGTCTAAAAACCTTCAGCCTGATTGTATGAATAGTCCTAGTCTTTGCAACACTATATATTGACATTTTCAAATTTTTGTGAACAATATATAGGGTAATTTGGCTGAAGAATTATGGTTTTGCAAAAAAATGCCAAGAGGTAATATTCATGCTCGATCTCAAGTATGTAAGATCCAATCTTGATAACATCGGGGAGATGCTCAAAAACAGACAATATGATCTTGATATCTCCAGATTTGAGGTCCTGGATCAAGAAAGAAGGAAGAGGCTCGCAGTTCTGGAAGAACTCCGACATAGACGGAATCAGGTTAACGATAAAATCGCAGCCATGAAAAAAAATGGCGAGGATGCATCTGCCGTCATATCTGAAATGAAGGAGGTCTCTTCCAGTATAAAGGAAAAGGAAAAGGAGCTGCCCCGGTTTGTAGAGGAATTAAACGATCTGCTCATGTTTATCCCGAACATGCCCCATGAATCGGTTGTTGTAGGAAAGGATGAAAAGGATAATCCCGTGATCCGGACCTGGGGTGAGATCACAAAAAGGGATTTCGAACCTCTTCCTCACTGGGAGATCGGGGAAAGGCTCGGTATTCTGGATTTTTCCCGTGCTGCCAAGCTGGCAGGTGCAAGGTTTGCACTTTACAGAGGTATGGGTGCAAGGCTTGAAAGGGCACTCATAAACTTCATGTTGGATATTCACACAAAAGAGCATGGCTATACTGAAATACTGCCTCCGTTCATGGTTAATTCCGCCAGCATGACGGGTACGGGACAGTTGCCGAAATTCGAAGAGGATCTTTTTAAGATTAAAGACTGGGACCTGTACCTCGTACCTACAGCAGAGGTCCCTGTTACAAATATCCACCGTGAGGAGATCCTGCCCGGAGAGGAATTGCCTGTTTATTACGTCGCATATACACCATGCTTTCGCTCAGAGGCCGGATCGTACGGCAAGGATACACGGGGACTTATAAGACAACACCAGTTCAACAAGGTGGAACTGGTCAAGTTCACAAGGCCCGAAGAATCCTATGATGAACTGGAAAAATTGACCTTGAATGCGGAAGAGATCTTGAAGCGTCTTGGACTACCCTACCGGGTAGTATCCCTCTGTACAGGAGACCTTGGATTTTCAGCATCAAAAACCTATGATCTGGAGGCATGGCTTCCCGGACAAAATCTCTACAGGGAAATTTCTTCGTGCAGTAATTTCGAGGCGTTCCAGGCAAGGCGGGCGGAGATTCGTTTCAAGGGAAAGGGGACCAGAGGTACGGAACTGGTGCATACCCTGAACGGTTCCGGACTGGCAGTAGGCAGAACCGTGGTGGCTATCCTCGAAAACTATCAACAGGCAGACGGCAGCGTCGCCATACCTGAGCAACTCAAACCATATATGGACGGGGTTGATTTCATAACCGGTGTTTAAAATGAGAATTAAAGGCGATCGGCCTTCGGGGTGGCGTAATTACCAGCGAAGGCTTAAAGGGAAGGCAACGAGAGAGAATGCCCTGAGCAGGCTTCCCTTCTTGGCCCTGTATTCGGTTTGCGCCTTAATGATAGTTGCACTTGTCTTATGGTCAGGTTCCCGGATTTCGGGCTATTTGAGCCAGGCCAGCTATAGTCCTTCTAATGGGGTAAAAGAGCAGGTCGGCATTCCGAAGAGGCTTACCAAAGATGATGCTGCAGGTGTCTTGAGGGATCTGACTCGGGCGCCTTTCCGTTTTAGGGACCATTATTTTTTCGAAACCAATGGAACGCGCCTTAGTGTTAACTCATCTCTTGATCCGGAACTTCAAGCATACATTTCTGATCTCCTCGGACGTTCCAGGACCCTGCAGGCGGCTGTGGTGGTTTTAAGACCTGATGATGGCCGTATTCTTGCCATGGTTAATCACTCAGAAGGGGAAGTTGAAGAAAACCTCTGCCTCAAAGCGGACTTTCCGGCCGCGAGTCTTTTCAAGGTGGTATCGGCAGCAGCGGCCTTGGAGACGGCAGGCTTTACTCCGAATCAAACTGTGTTTTTTTATGGACGGAAACACACACTCTACAAGAGTCAGTTAAAGAAGAGAACAGGAAGGTACACGTCGAGAACGAGTTTCAGAAAGGCATTTGCATCATCCATTAATCCTGTGTTCGGAAAGCTGGGTATGTACGATCTAGGCAAGATAGTGATTGGGGAATATGCGGATCGTTTCCTTTTTAATAGAGATATTCCTTTTGATCTTCCTGTTGAAGTCAGCTATATAGATATTCCGGACGATGATTTCGGACTGGCAGAAATTTCATCGGGTTTTAACAAAAAGACCCTGATTTCCCCTTTACACGCAGCGTTACTTGTATCTGCAGTAGCGAACAGGGGAATTGTGATGGCCCCCTGGCTTGTTGATCGCATCTCGGACGAATCCGGCCATATCGTATATAAGAGCAAACCATCTGTTCTGGCGACCCCTATAAGCCGGGGGACGGCAGAGGATATGAAGGTTCTAATGAGGGATACTATTCGCTGCGGGACATGCAGAAAGTCCTTTCGAAAGGTGCGGCGGAAAAAGGTGTTTAAAGATGTTGATTTAGGTGCGAAGACAGGTACAATTAACGATAAAACCGACCAGTACAAGTATGACTGGCTTGCAGCCTATGCCCTTGGAAAAAATAGCGCCAAGGCGATTTGTATTGTGGTCCTGAGCGTTCACGGGGAAAAACTGGGTATAAGGGCCAGTGAGCTTGGTCGGCACATAATCAACTATTATATAACATCTTAGGAGGCTGATGGAAAACCCCCATCTACTGCGTTATCCTCATCCCTCGTCACTGCGGCGTACTTCTATGTACGCCTCATTCCTAGGGATTTCGGATGCCTTATATCTGGAGATTTTCCATCAGCCTCCAGCAGAACCGTTTCTCCGACAGGCTCCTGAATGTTGTATACCAAAAGTAAATTAGAAAAATTAGTCAGACTGTTTAATCATTTCCTTGCTTTTAAAATGACAAATTCGAAGCACGAAATTCGAAACAATATCTAATGACAAAAATTCAAATGTTATAAACAAGATGCCTTGTCCCTTTTGCCTCTATTTTCCTTGTTTTTGTCATTGAAATATTTGATATTCGAATTTCGGATTTTAAACGCACTTCTTCGAGACAGAAAACTTGGCTAAATTATTTAAATTATTTCCGGGACGTAACACTAGGGTCATGTAACACAAATACCATGACAAATGTCATTTCGAGCAAAGCGAGAAATTTCAATAATTTTAAGCAGTCTAAAAAGATCTCTACCTTCGGTCGAGATGACAACTTAATTCGGTTACGCAACCCTAGGAAATGTCTGCTGAAAATTATCTGTTTTGTCATTGCGGCCTGCTGGCCAGACGGCAGGCGGGGGAGAATGATTTAACTGATTAAGGAGAAAGGCATATGTGCGGCATTGTGTGCTACGTGGGAAGCAAACCGGCCAAGGCCATCCTTTTGGAAGGACTAAAACAACTTGAATACCGCGGTTATGATTCTTCGGGCCTTGCAATACAGGAGGAGAACCATATCGAGTGTCATCGGGCCGTGGGAAAAATCATTGAGCTGGAGCAGAAGATCAACGATCTGGATATAAAAGGCAGTATTGGCATTGCCCATACAAGGTGGGCGACCCACGGTGAACCCACGGAAGCAAATGCGCATCCACACAGGGACCAGGATGGAAATGTATTTTTGATCCATAACGGTATAATTGAGAATTATCATTCTCTCAAAAAACGGCTTGATAAAGAGGGAATTGTATTCAGGTCTGATACGGATACGGAAGTCCTGGCCCATTTGATAGGCCTGAATTTTGATGGCAGTTTGAGCGAGGCCGTTAGAAAGACCATGTCCCAGGTCATTGGGACGTTCGGGATAGCTGTGCTCCACAGGCAGAGTCCCGGTGAAATTGTAGTGGCCAGGAGAGGCAGTCCCCTTATCATAGGTGTGAGCGAGGATGGCCATTTTGCCGCCTCTGATGTGGCGGCCATGGTTAGATACACCAACAAAGTGGTCCATCTTCAGGACAATGAATTGGCGACCCTGAAGGCAGGTGATTTTTCCATATCCACGGCCCAAGCCAAGCCAATAGAACGAAGCGCGGAGACTGTGGAGTGGCGTTCTGAAGATGCAGAACTGAACGGTTTTCCGCATTTCATGCTTAAGGAGATCTATGAACAGCCCGAGACTATAAAGAACGCCATGAGGGGCAGGCTTGAAACCGGGGAAGGTGTCCCCAAATTAGGCGGAATCATGCCTGTCTGGGACAGACTCAGAGACAGCCGGCACATGGTCATAGTGGCCTGTGGGACTTCCTACTATGCAGGATGTGTGGGCCGGTATGTTTTCGAAAAACTTACAGAAATTGATGTTGAGGTTGAACTTGCTTCCGAATTCCGTTACAGAAAGCTGAATTTTGCACCTAATACGTTTGTTGTTGCCATCAGCCAGTCAGGTGAAACGGCCGATACCCTTGCAGCTATTAGAGAGGCCAAAAGAAAGGGCGCAGGTCTTTTGGGAATCGTTAACGTGGTTGGCAGTTCGATCTCAAGGGATACCGATGCGGGGATTTATAATCACGCTGGCCCGGAGATCGGGGTGGCTTCAACGAAAATCTTTACCTCTCAGTTGACTATATTGAACCTTTTGGCCATTTTGCTTGGCCGTTATCAGAAACTGTCTTTGACCGAAGGGGTGGAAGCAATACGGGCGCTTGAAGCCCTGCCGGGTCAGGTCACGGAGGTGCTTTCCCAGGCCAATCATATACAGGCTATTGCTGAGAAATATTACAAGTACAATAATTGGCTCTATTTGGGAAGAAAGTATAATTATCCAGTTGCTATGGAAGGCGCATTGAAACTAAAGGAGGTTTCATATATTCATGCGGAAGGGTACCCGGCCGGAGAGATGAAACATGGTCCAATAGCATTGATCAATCCGGATCTGCCTACTGTTGCAATAGTGCCCAGAGACGAGATGTATGAAAAGATGTTCAGCAACATCCAGGAAATCAAGAGCCGTAAGGGGCCTGTGATAGCGATTGTCACTCAGGGGGATGAAAGAATAAGGGAGGTGGCGGATGATGTGATTGAAATTCCTCGGACGGTCTCTTTTCTGAATCCGATTTTGGCCGTTGTGCCCTGTCAACTTCTGTCCTATTATTGTGCGAGTTTTCTGAACAGAGATATTGATAAGCCTAGAAATCTTGCGAAGAGTGTGACAGTGGAGTAAGGCTTGCGTTAAACGTGGCTGAACATTCTGAGGCGTTTTAGTAGAAAGGCTTTGCTTTGGGTCGAGATGTCTTCGCTATGAACGGACTGAGATTGTCTAAAACCCCGTTCCGGGGCGGGAGAAGGAGATGGTTCTTCTGGATTATGCGGAATGTGGCCAGGATGCTCTTTTTTCCTTTTTTTTCTCTTAAAACATCCGGAAAGGAAAACCTCCCCCGGAAAAGCGCATTTGTCCTTTTACCCAAGCATCAGAGGTGGGCGGATATTCCTCTTCTGGGCCTGGGCACACCCAGGCAACTGTACTACCTTGCAAAACACGAACTTTTTAAAAACCCTCTGAGCAACTGGTTTTTTCGGGGACTTGGTGGTATTCCCTTAAATCGAGAACGTCCCCTTGAGAGCAGGGAATTTCTTAGGGCCATGATTGAAATCCTGAAAAGAGGGGAGGGGTTTGTAGTTTTTCCTGAAGGTACTTACTACAGGGGCAGGGTGGGGCCGGCGCATGTAGGAGTTATAAGGCTTATTCTTTCGCATCTGGAACTGCCATTTATTCCGGTAGGGATTAATTACTTGCGTAGCGGTTGGCGGGTTGTTGTAACGATCAATTTTGGAAAACCCGTTTATGCGGATTCACGCGCATCTGCGAGCGAATTTCTTGACCTCGTGATGGCAGATATCGCACAGCTTTCCGGGTTGCGGACAATTAATGGCTGTATACAAAGATTGAAAATGAAAAAGGAAAAAACAAATGTCAGAACTCCAGAATGTATTTGAGCTAATAGATGGATACAGGGACGAAGTTATCCAGATCCAGGCGGAACTCACATCCAGGGTAGCCCTGGGACCGGAAAACGGGGGTGCCGGGGAACATGAAAAGGCAGGTTATATTAAAAGTTTGCTTGAAAGAATGAACCCCGAAATCTTGGAAGAAATCAAGGCGCCTGATAAAAGGGCGAAGGACGGCTATCGTCCCAACCTGATTGCACGCTGGGGCAACAGTCAAAAGGAAGCGACCGTCTGGGTACTGAGCCATGCGGATATTGTGCCACCCGGGGATCTTTCTTTATGGAAAAGTGATCCTTATAAGATTGAGCTTGAGGGAGACCGGATCATAGGGAGAGGTGTTGAGGATAATCAGCACGGGTTTGTTAGCTCCTATCTGGCATTAAAAGCGGTCCTTGAGTCGAAACTGAGCCTGGGAAGGTCGGTTGGCCTGGTTATAGTAGCTGACGAGGAGACGGGTAGCAAATACGGGCTCAGCTATCTACTTAAGGAACATCAGGAAATTTTCAGGAAGCAGGATTTAATTGTAGTACCGGATGGGGGAAATGAAGAGGGCACCATGATTGAGGTGTCCGAAAAATCAATGCTTTGGGTCAAGTTTACGGTAACAGGAAAACAGTGTCATGCCAGTACGCCGGACAAAGGGAAAAACAGCCTTTTCGGAGCAGCCAGGCTCATCATGGCCCTGGCGGAACTGAAAGGACAATTCAATCTTTTGGATGATTTGTTCAAGCCGTCCTCATCCACCTTTGAGCCCACAAAAATAGAGGCTAATGTACCCAATGTAAATACCATACCGGGAAGGGAAGTATTTTATATGGATTGTCGGATACTTCCGCAATACACGGTAGATGAGATTCTATCTGCTTGCAAGGAAATCGGCGAAAGGATCGGTACCGAACTTGGCCTTGAGATTCAGGTAGAGTACGTTTATCGAGAGGATGCCAAGGAACCCACACCTCCGGACGCCCCTGTGGTGAAGTCCCTGGCACGGGCAATCAGAATGGTCATTGGAAAAGAAGCCAAACCCATGGGTATTGGAGGGGGGACTGTCGCAGCGTTTTTCAGGCAGGCCGGACTGCCGGCCGCGGTCTGGTCTACTATTTCTGATACAGCGCATCAGCCTAATGAATACTGCCTAATCTCGAATATCCTTACGGACGCCAAGATTTTTGCCTGCCTCTATCTGGACGGAAAATAGACGTCCGTATAGTTCGGGATCTTACCATAACTAGGACAATTTCTAGGAGGTGATTGTAGTGTTTGTATGGATGCGAACAGTACTGATTCTGTTCTTTGTTCTTACTGTTTATTCATGCGCTTTGAAGCGACCGGTTCTTTACCCAAACTACCATCTCCAGGCGGTTGGCAAAGAAGTTGTCCAGGGAGATATTGACGAATGTATGCGACTGGCTGCTGAACACGGCGCGGATTCGAGTGCCGGTGGAGAAGTTGCAAAAAAAACAGCCACCGGTGCGGCCATTGGTGCTGCAACGGGGGCTGCGGTCGGCGCGGTTCTGGGCCATGCGGGGCGTGGAGCAGCGACAGGTGCAGCAGGTGGGGGTGCCGGAGGGCTCATAATAGGGCTTTTCAGCTCACGTGACCCTGATCCTGTTTTTCGTAGTTTTGTAGAAAAGTGCCTTTCAGAAAAAGGGTATGAGACGGTCGGCTGGCGTTAGTCAATGATGTCATAGTTGCTTGAATACTTACATCTTACCGCCCATAGGCAGCCTTATTTACACCCTGCTAATATATATCCCTGGAAATTCTCTCTTGATCCTCGGTGATTAGGAAACATGCCGTGAAACTGTTCAGATATGAAGTTGGCAGGTGGGAAGGCCTTCCAGCAGTCACTCTGAAAAGACCGCTTCACCCTTCAACCTCACAATCATATGTTGTCTCGAGGCGTACTCATTAACCGGATGAACCAAAATTATTTTAATGGGAAATGCGGGTCCGCCACGGGGTGGTGGTGGGGGTGCAAGCCGAGCTGTTGGGGGTGAGGATAAACACAATTCCGGT
>CAZENC010000008.1:0-25247 GCA_964513115.1 uncultured Desulfobacteraceae bacterium
AATCAGAGACCGGAAAAGGCAGGTCTCTCTGCTCAGCACCCCATTTCCAGCTCGCTAGACCGTATAGTATCATCTGGAATCCCAGCGTGATGAGAATCAGGCTTAAGATGTTGGGGTCCTTAGCCCTCCTCAGAAATACAAATTCCAGAAATACCCCTAAGATGGCGGCAAAAAAAAGTGAGCCTACGAAGGAAACCACAAAGGAGTTATTATGCGTAACGAGCAGCGTATATGCCACAAAAGTGGAAAGCATGGCCATTTCACCCTGACCGAAATTCGGGACCTCCGAGGTCTTATAGATGATCACCATGGCAAGGGCCACAAGAGCATACAGGCTGCCAAAGGAGAACCCGCTTACTAACAGCTGGAAAAACATGAAATTTGGTTCCTTTCCGTTAACCGGTTAGCCACTTCGCCTGTTGGCCGGTTTTTCCGTCAACGGGCTAACTGGCTCAACGGGCAAACAGGCCAACTTTTTGAGTAATAAAGAACAAGTTCCTCTTAAAATCTCTGATTTTAGTAAACTGCAAATTATTGGAAACACAAATATTTAAAACGGCCATGTCTTCCAATATATCTTGGTCCTTATCCAGAAACCATACAGGCCGAGCGGTTCGAACACAACAAGCAGAATAATAATCAGGCCGAATATTATGCTTGCGATATTGGGAAGCCCTGTAATATTCATCCACCTCTCGGAAAACATTATCAATATGCTCCCGAGGTACGGTAGTTCCTGGACTTTATCCAGGGTCAGCATGAGCCATGTCATGACAACCCCGCCCATAATGGAACCAAAAATAGACCCCACTCCGCCCACGATAACAAATGCCAAAAAATAGATGGAAAGGATAAAGTTAAAAGTACTTGGATTTATGAAACCCAGTAAAAAGGCCATCAGGCCGCCAGCAACACCGGCATAAAAGGCACTTACCGCAAAGGCCAAAGTCTTATAAAACGTCAGGTTGACACCCATGGTCTCAGCAGCAATATCGCTATCCCGGATAGCAATAAAGGCCCTTCCCACCCTTGTTTTCATAAGGTTACGTGCTGCCAAAACCATGAAAAATGCAATTGTCACGATCAAAAAGTACAATTGTCTGTCACTCTCTAAAACATAAGAAAAGATGCTGAGACTGGGTGCTTCCATGCCCATCCTCCCCCCGAAGACCTGCCAGCGCCCGATAACCTGTGTAATGGCCATGCCGAAACCTAATGTCGCGATGGCAAGATAGGGTCCCTCCAGTCTCAAGGCCGGTAGCCCCAAAATAAATCCAAAAAATGCTGAAATAAAGGCTCCCAGCAAAATAGCCAATAAAAACGGGAGATGAAGTACACTCATTAAAATGACGCTTCCGTAAGCTCCGATTGCGAAAAAGCCTGCATGCCCCAAGGATATCTGCCCTGTGTAGCCCACAAGGATATTCAACCCAACAGTAACAATGACATGGACGGCCATATAATTGGCCATATAAATATAATAGTTCGGGGCCAAAAAGGGAAAGACTATAAGTGCGGCAATTAACATAAGGAACCAGAACCACAGGATCTTACTGTCCAGCAGTTGAATGTCCTCGTAGTAATCCCTTTTCATGTCCATAATCTGGTTTCCCTCTTCTGCGAGCATACAAGATATCAGCGATCAATAAACATCATTTCTTCCCTAACTTGTCAACCAGTTTTCCGTAATAAACCTGCGTCTCCTCCAAGAGCGGTGACCCCTTTCCCATCATGTTCAACTGCATTATTTTGTAATTGATCCTCTTTATCTGACGGTATTTTTCTTTCTCGTCAGGAATGCCCTCCAGCATATCTTCCATCTGCCTGATTTCCTTTCTGAGCTGAAGCTCGGGCGGCAGACAATCCGCGTTCTTCAATATCTTATGGACAAGGCGCAGGTCTTCGGGAATATGGCTGTCATCTTCGATCGAAAGGGGTTCACCGTAGCCCGGCAGATCGTCAAACACTCCCTCTTCCTTTGCCCTTTTTATTCTCTTCTCAACGATCTTCTGAAAAATAGACATGATTGATTGTTTCAACTTGGCTGAATTAGTTTACTTTTCTTACATTTTAAATCACTTTAAGTCAAATAAAACCGAAAGCCAAGTCAATAAATATCCCCCTTGACAACCCTTAGGCTATCCTATATTCCCACATGAAAATCCAAATTCGGAAAACAGGGCATGATAGAAGAGCTGGACAAAAAAATCATAGGCCTCATACAGGGAGATCTTCCCCTTAATCTTAGGCCGTTTGCCGCAATGGCCAAGGAAATCGGTATTACCGAAAGGGAATTTGTTGAGCGTGTAGCTGATCTTAAAAAACGAGGCGTCATAAGACGTTTTGGCGCCACCTTACGCCATCAGGAGGCCGGATTCAGTTCCAATGCCATGATCGTCTGGTGTGTTCCTGATGACAGAATAAATGAGGTGGGTAAAACCCTGTCCGAATTTCGTGAGGCAACTCATTGTTATCAGCGAAAAACCCGGAAAGGCTGGGAATATAATCTCTATACCATGGTCCACGGAAGTAACCATGATGAATGCTATCAAATCGCAGAACGCATGTCCCGTGCCGTGGCAATCGATGACTACATACTGCTCTTCAGCAAAAAGGAATTCAGGAAGACAAGTATGGAATATTTTTAACTCCTGTTAAACCCTCGCTTAATGGCAGTAAAGAATCCCCACCCAAAGGGCGGGGCTTTGCATTTAGCACCCCATAGTGGTGTTCCACTACTGCCTAATTATGAGAGGCGAAGGTATGGGACTCTTCGAAAAGACGCATCTTTCGGATAAAAAACCCCTCTGCCCGTGCCGCGGCCCGAGTCGTGGTCTGCATTGAAACGGGCCAATGGAATCCACATCATTCGGTTGGAGCAGAGCGCAGGGAGGGCCGCTTGCACCGTAGGAGTAGATGCGGACTGGAGAAGAGTGCCATGCCGAGCCTTGATTGGCATAGCCAACCAACATAACCCCACCCTAAGAGTGGGGCTTTGTTCCCTAGTCAATCAGCAATAAGCTGTAAGCTTTCAGAATAGGGACAGAGAGCAGGATTTCCGCCTTTTATGTTGAAATAGTGGCTACTAGGATATCAATTTAGTTTTTATTGATTCATTTGGGGTTTAACGTCATATATGCTGCTTAGCCTATAGTCTTTTTCTATTTTGTGAAAGATAACTGACAACAAAATACGATCAATAATTGGAGACAGGAAATGGGAGAACAATCCGGGCTTTTATTTCAAAAAGCCAAGGCATTTATCCCGGGAGGGGTCAACAGCCCTGTAAGAGCCGGAAAGGCGGTCGGGATTGACCCGCCGTTTATTACAAAGGCGGAAGGCTGCCTCCTGTGGGACGCTGATGGGAATGAATATATCGATTATGTCTGCTCATGGGGTCCTGTGATATTAGGCCATGCTCATCCCGCGATCGTTCGTACTATTAAGGAAAGCGCGGAGCGCGGCACCAGTTATGGCGCTCCCACGGAACTGGAAGTTGAGATGGCGCAAATCATCGTGGAAATGGTTCCCTCCATTGAAATGGTGCGAATGGTAAATTCCGGAACGGAAGCAACTATGAGCGCCATTCGTCTTGCCAGGGGTTATACAGGCAGGGAAAAACTCATCAAATTTGACGGTTGTTATCACGGACATGCGGACAGTCTGCTGGTATCCGCCGGCTCCGGTATAGCTACCCTTGGCATACCCGGAAGCCCGGGAGTTCCAAAGGACCTGGCAAAACATACAATTTCACTTCCATTTAACGATTCGGAAGCCCTGGCTGATGCCTTTGACAAATTTGGACCGGAGATCGCCGCGGTCATTGTTGAGCCCATCCCTGGAAATATGGGAGTAGTTGTTCCTGATGAGGCCTTCCTCAAAGGGCTGAGGGAAATAACCCGTGAACATGGTGCAATCCTGATCTTTGATGAAGTAATAAGTGGTTTCAGGGTCGCTCCGGGAGGAGCCCAGGAACTCTATGGAATCATGCCTGACCTTACTTGCCTTGGAAAAATCATTGGCGGTGGATTACCTGTAGGAGCCTATGGCGGCAAGAAGGAAATTATGGCCAGGATGGCCCCTGAAGGGAATGTCTATCAGGCTGGAACCCTTTCGGGCAATCCATTGGCCATGGCTGCAGGCCTGGCCACGTTGAACCTTTTAAAACATGGAGATGTTTACAAAAAACTTGAAATGAGGGGAAACATGCTCTTTTCAGGTCTTGAGACTGCGGCCCGAACTGCCGGCGTATCGATAGTTGTTAATCACATCGGTTCTATGGGTTCCCTCTTCTTTACAGCAACACCAGTCACTGATTTTGAGGGGGCCAGGACCGGCGATGAAAATCTGTTTAGGAGATACTACACAGGCATGCTAAACTCAGGTATATACCTTGCCCCCTCGCCATACGAAGCTACTT
Source organism: uncultured Desulfobacteraceae bacterium (assembly GCA_964513115.1). GTDB lineage: Bacteria > Desulfobacterota > DSM-4660 > Desulfatiglandales > Desulfatiglandaceae > JAFDHL01. The sequence goes on from CAZENC010000008.1 coordinate 4,421, forward strand.
TCTTATCTATGGCCCACAGCGAAGAAATAATTGAAAAAACTATTGAATGTGCTACAGTCGTTTTCAGATCTCTTGAAACAAAAATCAATTGACTTTGCCTGAAAACCTGTGATAGACACGATCTGGTTTTCCCATATGGGTAGGGCTATCAGTCTTTATATAGTATGGACGAAGACCTAAAAAAAACCATCAAGACCTTGGGCTTTTTGAGCACCGTGGGGTTGTCCATGGCCCTCGCAGTGGGAATAGGTGCTCTTGCAGGTTATTATCTTGACGAGAAATTTGGAACAACACCATGGCTATTTTTTGTTTTTTTAGGTCTTGGAATCGCTGCAGCATTCAAGAATCTGCATCTCATGTATAAAAAGACCAAAGATATTTGACGGACTTGCAAAAAGTCATTTCACCTGTCATTTCGAGGAGCCAAGCGACGAAGCAATCTCCTGATTTCAAGCCGTTACAGACAATGAGATTGCTTACCGGAGTTTATCCCGCTAAGCGGGGCTCGCAATGACGTACTTTTTGACTTTTTGCTAGGTTATTATATTATTATATTTGAGTGTTGAAAAAAATCGAATGGACTGGAAAACGTTATATAGACATTTAAGCACCCGAAACTGGCTTATCCTTTTACTGCTGTCTTCAATCAGTTTTTTTGTTATGAGCAATTCCTTGACTCTGGGGATTATTTTAGGTGGGTTGGTGATAATAGTTAACTTCAATATTTTACAGCATACTATCCATAGTGCCTTTTCCCCAGAAGGGATAATGACAGGTAAAATGACTGTTATTTTTAAGTATTACATGCGGCTTTTTGCCTTGGGAATAATCATTTATGTGCTTATCACTAATGGATGGGTAGACCCTGTGGGTCTTGCAATTGGGCTTTCGACTGTTGTAATCAGCATCATCAGTTTCGGAATTTCCAGAGCCTGGAAAACTTATTCCTCGGAGGCTACTTAGCCATGGAGTATCATTATTTCTTTTTAAATGAGATCCTGGGAGCCCTTGGTCTTGGACATTTTGCACATGAATACCAGCATGTCATTCACTCATGGCTTGTCATGATAATCTTGATCCTCAGCGCTGTTCTCTTTGCAAGAGGGATTCAGTTACTGCCGCGTAAGGGGCAGAATGTTTTTGAAGTCATCATTGAGGGACTTGAAAACTTTATGGTAGAAATCACCGGTCCGGAAGGGAAGGCATTCTTTCCCTTTATTGCGACCATCTTCCTATACATCCTTGTCTCCAACCTGATGGGGCTTATACCGGGTTTTTTTTCGCCCACCGCGAACATAAATACCACCCTGTCCATGGCTTTATGCACCTTTGTCGTTACTCACATAATCGGAATCAAGTTTCATGGGGTTAAGTATATAAAACATTTCCTCGGGCCTGTCTGGGCGCTGGCCCCCCTCATGCTGGTCATTGAACTGATTGGGCATTTGGCCCGAGTTATGTCTTTGAGCGTGCGGCTTTTTGGCAATATCTTTGGTAAAGAAAAAATTTTGGGCATCCTGTTTGCACTTGCGGGTCTATATCTCGTTCCTCTGCCTATCCTGTTTTTGGGAATACTGGTAAGTTTTATCCAGGCAGTTGTATTTATGCTCCTGGCTATCGTATATTTCGCAGGGGCCATGGAAGAGGCCCATTAAGCTCATCATATCTAAATTTCTTGTTTTTTTATTATACAATTAATTCAAGTTAAAGGAAGAAGGCCAAATAAAAGTATAGTGAAGGGAGGACAATATGTCGAAAAAAGGTCTTATTGGCATTTTGGCAGTGTTACTAGTTTTGGGAATGGCCTCGTTGGCCTTGGCAGAGGATGGGGCGGCCAAAGCCGCAGGCTTGTGGACGTTTTTCGGAATTGCAATTGCATGCGGTTTTGGAATCGGCGTAGCCGCCTTTGGCACCGGCCTTGGCATGGGCCATGCCATTAATGGGGCACTCCAGGGGACAGCCAGGAACCCAGAGGCAGGTGGTAAAATCATGACCACCATGATTATTGGTTTGGCTCTGATCGAGTCCCTTTGTATTTATGCTCTGCTGATCTGCTTTATCATGGTATTCAAGATCCCCGATCTTGGCCCCATGCTGGAAGCCATCGTAAAAACATTCGGAGGGTAAAATCCTTGAAAAGAGGGCCCATACCAGTGGGCCCTCTTTTTTATCTTATTATGTACATAAATTCACAATAAGTTTCAGCCAATTCATGCCCAAATCCGAAAAAATACCTGAGCCTACCATTGAACGCCTTGCTCTGTATTCAAGACCTCTTGAATCCCTGCAAAAAAACGGGACCCCGCTTATCCTGTCTGAAAAGCTTGCAGAGCTTTGTGGGGTCAGCCCAGCACAGGTGAGAAAGGACCTGGCGTACTTTGGCGAGTTCGGGATCCGGGGCGTCGGATATGACGTAAAGGCCCTTCTGCAGGAAATCAGGCACATACTGACTACCAACCGGGAATGGTCACTCTGTATTGTGGGTATGGGCAATCTAGGTAGGGCGCTTGTTGAAAATGAGAACTTCCAAAGAAGGGGTTATAAGTCTGTGGCTGTCTTTGATTCAGATCCCCAAAAAATAGGGAACACCCTTCCCTGCGGACTGACAATTGAACCAGCTGCCAAGATCAGGGATCTGATACAGGAGCTCGCCATAGAAATCGGGATTATTTCAACGCCGCCTTTCGAAGCGCAGCGAGTTGCTAATTTACTCATCGACTCCGGGATCAAAGCAATCCTCAACTTCGCTCCCACGCGCATAAGAACGCCTAAAAATTTTGCTGTTGAGAATGTGGACTTTACAGTAAAATTCGAAAATCTTGTTTATCATCTTGGAAAACTTAGTTAGTCTAATTGTCGCCGGCAAGCAAGGCTTTTAGATACTGGCCCGTGTAAGATCCCGGAACCCTTGAAATCTCTTCAGGTGTTCCCGTTCCCACAACGTATCCGCCCTTTTCCCCTCCTTCCGGTCCGAGATCAATAATATGATCCGCGGTTTTTATCACATCCAGGTTATGCTCAATGACCACAACCGTGTTCTTAAGCTCTACAAGATAGTTCAAAACTTCGAGGAGCTTCTGGATGTCTGCGAAATGCAATCCTGTAGTCGGTTCATCAAGCAGATAAAGTGTCCTTCCCGTATTTCTTTTGCTCAACTCTCTGGATAGTTTAATCCTCTGTGCTTCACCGCCTGAAAGTGTAGTAGCGGGCTGTCCGAGCTTGATATAGCCTAGTCCTACCTCAACAAGCGTCTTTAGCTTATTTTTGATGCGAGGAATGGTCTCAAAAAAAGCAAAGGCCTGGTTTACGGTCATATCCAGGACAGCTGCAATATTATACCCCTTGTATTTTATCTCCAAAGTATCGCGATTATAGCGAAGTCCCCCGCATGCCTCGCATTTAACATAAACATCCGGGAGAAAATGCATCTCTATCTTGATTATACCCTCACCCCTGCATGCCTCACATCTGCCTCCTTTAACGTTAAAACTGAACCTCCCGGGCTTGTATCCTCTTACCCTGGATTCCGGCAGCATGGAAAAAAGTTCGCGGATATGGGTGAAAGCACCGGTATAGGTAGCCGGATTGGAGCGTGGTGTTCTACCGATAGGACTTTGATCAATATTGATCACTTTGTCAATGTTGTGAAACCCCTTTACGGATTTGACACGGCCAACCCTTCCCTTAAAGCGATAAAGCTTCTGGCATAGGGCAGCATATACAATACCGTTGATCAAGCTGCTCTTACCGGAACCTGAGACGCCCGTAACACAGGTAAAAGTGCCCAATGGTATATTTACAACAATCTCTTTCAAGTTGTTTTCTTGGGCACCTTCAATCACAATGGTTTGACCGTTACCCTTTCTCCTTGACAGTGGTACCGGAATTTTTCGCTGGCCCGACAAATACTGGCCGGTCAGAGAAGTATCATCATGAACCAGTTCCTCGGGTGTTCCCTGGAAAACCACATGGCCGCCCTTCAGGCCCGCACCCGGACCCATATCAATCACATAATCAGAGGACAAAATGGTTTCCGCATCATGCTCTACCACCAAAATTGTATTACCCAGGTCCTTCAGGTGTTTCAGATTTTTTAACAGCCGGAGATTATCCCTCTGGTGCAGGCCAATGCTGGGTTCATCCAGCACATAAAGAACGCCGGCCAGGCCGCTGCTTATCTGCGTGGCGAGCCTGATCCGCTGATCTTCTCCCCCTGAAAGTGTCCCGGACGAACGGTCAAGGGTGAGGTAATCAAGCCCGACACTTCTCAAAAAATCGATGCGGTCTCTTATCTCTTTAAGAACCCTTTGGGCAATTATCTTTTCCTTTTCTTTTAATTTTAGGGTTTGAAAAAATTCATAGGTCTTTTCAACGGACAGGGAAGTGACCTCAGAGATCGTCTTTGTTCCCACCCGGACTGCCAGGCTGATCGGTTTCAGCCTTGCCCCTCCGCAGGCTGGACAGGGTCTTATGCTCATGTAATTCTCAATCTCTTCCCTCACCTGATATGAATCGGTTTCATGGTACCGCCTTTCCAGACCCGGAACAACGCCTTCAAAAGCACGGTCATAAAAATATCTTCGTTCATCCCTTTCAAAGTAGAATTTGATTACATCCTTGCCCGAACCGTAGAGGAAGGCTTCCTGTACCTCTTTTGGCAGGTCCCTGAAAGGCGCATAAATATCTATATGGTAATGCTGGCACAGAGAATCTAACATCTGCTGGAAATACACAGAGTGCCGCTTCGACCACGGCGCTATAGCTCCTTCTCTCAATGAAAGTTCAGGGTCCGGAACGATCAGGTCAGGATCAAAATACCTCTTTGTGCCCAGCCCGCTGCAATCAGGGCATGCGCCCTGGGGGTTGTTAAAGGAGAACATCTGGGGGGTCAATTCCGGGATACTTAGCCCGCATTTGGGACACGCGGCCTTTTGGTTGAAAAACATTTCCCTTGTTCCAGTGACATCTACAAAGGCCTTTCCTTCTGAAAGCGACAGGGTGAGTTCTATTGAATCGGTAAGGCGCCTTTTGATCTCGGAATTTATGATTAGTCGGTCAACTACAACACTGATCGTATGTTTCTTATTCTTTTCAAGAACTATATCCTCTTCCAGAAGCCTGATCTGATCGTCTATTTTGACCCTGGTAAAACCGTCCTTTCTCAATCTCGAAAGGAGCTTTGTATGCTCGCCCTTTCGCGCCCCAACTATTGGAGCAAGAATCTGTATCCTGGCCCCCTTATCAAGCGCCATGATTTGATCCACGATCTGCTGGGTAGTCTGAGAACTGATCTTCAAACCGCATTTCGGGCAATAGGGCTGCCCTATTCTGGCGAACAGAACCCTCAGGTAATCATATATTTCCGTAGCGGTCCCGACCGTAGAGCGGGGATTCTTGCTCGAAGTTCGCTGCTCAATGGATATGGCGGGTGACAACCCTTCAATGGAATCCACATCGGGTTTTTCCATCTGCTCGAGGAACTGCCTTGCGTATGCCGACAGGGATTCTACATATCTCCTCTGTCCCTCTGCATAGATGGTATCAAATGCAAGAGAAGACTTCCCGGAACCGGATAACCCTGTGATGACAACTAGTTGATTCCTCGGGATATCCAAAGAGATATCCTTGAGATTATGCTGCCTGGCCTTTCTTATTTTTATGTATTCGTTCGGCATAGATAAAAAGTATGACTCTCAATAATTCAAAAAGATAAGCAGAACCATGGGATTATATGCAGGTATAGAACTTCATTCAAGGAATACTTTTAATGGAATAATAAGCTTCAGGAGGGTATATGTAGTAAATAGGGATATCGGAAAGTCCATTTTCAATTATTAATAAGGAGGCTGTCCACAAGATATTGTGGTCTCCTATTTAAGGTTTTATAGTTCAGAAGTGCATGCCTTTTTTGCATCCCCAGTCCATATCTCAACATTGACCAGACCTGACAGAAATAGCAGGTGCCCGCAATTAGGGCCAAGAGTGGATCTGTCAGATCACAGGGTTTTCAGGTGGATTATATCTTCACCTGATGGATGGTATCACAGATTAAGCTTTACTAAATATAATGTAGATTGCATTGTCATAGGTTGCTTTCAAACTAACGTTCTCTCTTCCTTAAATCTTGGGAATTAGCCCTTTAAAATACCCTTGAGCCAATGGTAGTCCGTGGATCCATTGTAGCAGGGATCGGGAAGCAGGGAGGAAATTCGATATTAACTTCTTATTGCACTTTTGCTCCAGGAAAGAGATTGCTGGCTCCCCTAATTAATGGAAACTATTTAAATGCCTCTTTCTGCAAACCCAAACGTCTCATCTTATTATACATAGCCCTTATATGAATCCCGGCTTTTTTCGCAGCCTTTCCAACACGACCATTTGCTTCCTTCAGGACCATTTGCAGATATGCCCTTTCAACCTTATCCACCATCTCCTGCCGCACTTCCGGAAGTGTTTTACCTTTCCAGTCCTCAGGCACTTCACCATCGTCAGGCAGAAAATTGTTAGAAATTGAAAAAGGCTTATGGAATATGTGAGGCAGATCCCCAAGGGTTATCTTGTCGGACTGGCATAGCAGCATTGCACGCTCTATCACATTCATCAACTCCCGGACATTTCCAGGCCAGTCGTATCTGCAAAGCTTATTCATGGCCTCTTCTGTAAACCCATCTATATCTTTGGCTATTTTGTGCCTGTAAAAATTCAGAAATCTTCGAGCCATTGCCGGGATATCCTCTTTATGCTGCCTGACCGGCGGGATTGTAAGCATAATCACACTCAGGCGATAATACAAATCCTTGCGAAAATTCCCTGCTTCTATTTCTGCTTCAAGGTCCCTGTTAGTCGCGGCGATTACCCTGATGTCGGTCCAGATGGGGAGCTCGCTTCCGACAGGCTTAACTTCATAATCCTGCAGAACGCGAAGAAGCTTTGCCTGAAGAGGAAGCGGCATATCCCCAATCTCGTCAAGAAAAATCGTCCCCCCATGGGCCAATTCAAAGGCACCCCTGCGCGAACGAATCGCGCCGGTAAATGCACCCTGTTCATGCCCAAAAAGCTCGCTCTCAAGGAGCTGTTCAGGCAAGGCAGCTGTGTTTACCGTAATCAAAGGTCCGCTGGACCGGGGACTTTCCGCATGAATGGCCTTTGCAAGATGCTCTTTGCCCACACCTGTCTCTCCAAGCAGTAGCAGGGGGGAATTGCCGGGGATAATTCTCCTGACCTCATCAACAAAAACCTGCATTGTCCTGCTTTCGGAAATAAAATCACTTATATTTGGCGCCATCTGGTCCCGGGTATTCAGCCGGTTTTTACTGATATACTGCCGGCGCGACTCTAATGTGGATTCTATCGCCTCAACCAGGCTTTTTTTAGATATGCCCGTGTAAAGAACCACATCTGCGCCGGCGACCACAAGTTTCGCGTGTTCTTCAGAAGAATCACTTTCATGGAGGACGACAGCAGTAGGGTTTTCAGGGAGCTCGTTGAGCATTGATATGCCTGATTCGGTCGGCGGAGGAATCAAGGATTCGCTTATTACTATAATATCCCCACAACTACGAATAACTTCCTGCCAGGGAGCCTTCAGATGCCCGAAGCTCTTAACCCTTACATCCGTATCCTGGAATTTTTTATCCAGATATCGTTGAAGTGCCCGGTCCTTTATTGCCAGTGCCAGTCTTATCATCACATCCGATACCTCAATAAACGGAACAAAAATACCGAAAATTAATTGGCCACACTAATCGGCTTCGTATTCACCTGCCCAACCTACAAAAATATAGCTTATAAATTAGTATTATAACTAAAAGTATCTCTACGGGTCAATATATTTCAGACATCGGTTATAGATTTTTTATTCCAATTTTAACGGCTTTATCGGAACTATATTTCCGCTTTATCATATTTTCGGAATATAACTACCTTTTTTCGATTATCCTAAAACAAATGCCATATGTGCTCAGGCCATTTTTAATGTAATATCAGGCTGTTAAGGGAAAGATCGAGTTTGGCACAAAAAATGCTGATGTATGCACATCAAGGGTTTCAGGTCAATGTAAGAACAGGATTTAAAAAGAGGACAGACATATGCCGGAGAAAAAAAAGTATTCAACCTACACTCATGATAAACCGTTGGGTATGACTTTATCAACTGAAGACGATATTGAGGGTCAAGACGACTATTATGAAGAACCGGAAGACTATTTTATTAGTGACGGCAAAAAGATTCAAAAGATTAAAAGGCGAAATAAAAGGGAGAAGGAGGAGGATTGGGATTAAGGATTTTATCATCAATTCATCAAAATCTTAAAAATAAAAAATACAGGAGGAAATAGAAATTAATGAATTCATTAAACATGATGAGAAAACCCATTGAAACACATCAAACGAGGAATCCGGATGCATCCTCGGCACAGGATTATTGGGGAATTGCCTCGGCGATAGATATCTATAACTGCGATGCCGACAAGATACGTGATGCAGACCTTATCCGTCGATTTGTGGTCGAACTGTGCGAACTTATCGAGATGAAAAGATTCGGCGAAACAATGGTTGTTCATTTTGGCGAAGATGAGAGGGTTGCCGGTTATTCCATGGTACAGCTTATTGAGACTTCGCTGATTTCCGCTCATTTTGCCAACCAGACAAATGCTGTTTACCTGGATGTGTTCAGCTGCAAGGCATATGACCCTGAAGAGGCAAGAGAATTCGCACAGGACTTTTTTGGGGGATCGCACAGTGAACTGAACGTAACCAAGAGGCTGTAACATGTCTAAGGTTCAGGCTTTTCAGGACTCGGAAATTTGTGCTCAGCTTTGGGAAAGATTCTGGCCCAAGAGATGCATCTTTGACCTCTGGGGGGTAAGATCTTGCTTCATGAGGCATTACAATCGCCAAAACATTTTCTTTTTAAGTGAAAGCCCAAGGCGGGGGCACTACTTTCTGCCCTTAAGCTGGATTGATGAGGAAGAATATTTCACCCAGTTCCCAGGGGAAACATGGAAGGGCAAGACATGGCTTGAGCAGAATAAGATGCTCGCCCCCGATCCTCAATTCCTCAATGCCCTTATGGGAAATCTCCAGGGAAAGCTTTTTATCCGGTACCTTGATGCAGAAATCCTTCCTTTCTACGACACTCTGTTTTCAGTGGATGAGATAGGATATCTTTTTTTCCCTGAACAGTATGAATACTCTTTTGAAAATTACTTCATGACCTTTTCAAAAAAAACACGGAAAAAGTTCAACCACGAACTGAACCTGCTTCATGACCAAAACGTACATTACAGGTATAATCATATGCCTGACATTGACTGGATGTTCGAGAAGAATCTCAGCGTTTACAAAGAGGACTCATATTTCTATGACAGCAGGTTTTTAAAGGCTTTCATAGATATGATCGAGTTTCTTAAAAACAACGGCCTTCTCATGCTGTCATCCGTACTGATAGGCGATCGCCTGGCAGCGGTGGATGTCGGCGCTCTATGGAACAACGCCTACACCGTTCTCGCCGGGGGAGCAGACAGACAATTTCAAGGCATTGCCAAGCTGATCAATTTACATCATTTGAAGCTTGCCTGTAAGAAGAGATTTGACGTGGTCGATTTTCTCTGTGGCGATTTTAACTGGAAATCAAGGTTTCACCTTACTCCCCGTCCTCTTTATAAATTAAGCCTGCCTCAAGTAAATAACTTCACCACACTTCATGTTACTGAAGACAGGATATCGATTGCAACATAAAGCAAGAGTTCTGGTAGTCGGAACAACACCTGACTATATCGACTTCATGAGAAAGGCATGCCCGGAAAGGGCCCTTTTTATAACGGCCCCGGAGGTAAGACATAATGCGCGGGAGCAACCCCCGCGTGACCATGAGGAAATACTATGCAATCTTGAAGATAACGAAGAGGTCCTGTCCCGACTGCTATCTCATCTGGATCATTGGGGGGAATTCATTGACGGTGTGGCGTGTTTTGATTGTGAGTCCCTGGCTCTTGCATCATTTCTTGCCCAAAGATTTTCTGTTCCCTATCCGTCGCCTGAGGCGGTTAATAACTGTCGCAACAAGTATATTTCAAAACTTCTATGGCAGAAGAACCATATCAGATGTCCCAAGGTGAAAACCATAAACAGTATGGAAGAATCCTTATCCGTCTTTAACGAATTCGGAAGAGATATGGTATTAAAACCGCTTTCATCCAGCGGCAGCGAGTTGGTCTTCCGCTGTAAAACCAGGGAAGAATGCATAAAGGCTTTTAACACGATCCAAACCGGCATCAGGCGTCGTAAAAATCATATGCTCTACAAGGACATATCCTTCGGCTCTCCGGACATTATTGCTGAAGAATTTATTGACGCTGACGAATTCAGCTGCGATTTTCTACTTGAGGGGAATACAGCGAGGATAATAAGGCTTTCGAGAAAGATCCCTTCGGAAAAAGGTCCTTTCGGGACCATTAAGGGATATGTCCTCGCGGATTCCCCGGCTAATGGACCGGCCACAAGTGATCTTTTGCTTTATCTGGCCGAAAGCGCTTCGGCACTGGGTCTCACACGTTCAATATGCATGGCTGATTTTATGATTAAGGGCAAAGACATCATTCTCCTGGAAATTACACCCAGACCGGGAGGAGATTGTCTGCCCTCATTGCTCCTCAATGCCTATGGCCTTGACATCCTCGCCCTGACATTAGACTTCGCCCAGATGCGCCCGGTTCAGATTGTCAAGCCAAATACGGAACAACAGTTTGCAGGGCTGCGCATCCATGCCGAACACGGCGGCATCCTCAAGAGGATAGATACGGAATTCATATCCCAAGACCCTCGAATACGTGAAATAGATTTACGGCGGAGGGCAGGTGATATTATCAAAATGCCTCCTGAAGACTATGAATCCTTCTTATTGGGGCATATTATTTTCAATCTTTCAGGAAAAACGGATATAGAAAATGAATGCAATCTGCTTTTGGATAACGTTCTGGTGGAGATTGAAGCAACATGAAATCCCTTAACACTGAAAAAGCCCCGAAAATTTCTCTATACCCGGCAACCCCTTTTCTGCCCAAAGATGAGCTGATCGGTTTTGTCAAAAAATATCTGAGCCGAAGAAAGCTCTTTCTTGAGATTTTAAAAAATCATACGCCGCCCATATATGTCCTCGATAGTTCCGCCTTACTGAAACGGGCTGAACAGTTCAAAAAAGAGTTCAGATCCGCATTGCCCGATGCGGCCTTCTACTTTGCTGTCAAAAGCAACAATCATCCAGAGGTTTCCAGGAGGCTAATTGGATCCGGATTCGGTCTGGATGTCTCAGGCGGCATGGAGCTTCGGATGGCCCTCGAGCTGGGAGCAAAACAGATAGTTTTCAGCGGCCCGGGAAAAACAGAAGAGGAGCTGGATCTGATCGCCCGTAACAGCGGATGCGTGACGGTTCTGCTTGACAGCTTTGGAGAACTCCATCGACTTGAAAGGATTGCGTCATCCGTCAACGCACAGGTTCGTGCTGGTATAAGGCTAACAACCAATCCCAACGGCCTTTGGCGAAAATTCGGCATACCTGCGGAACGGCTGATGGAGTTCCGGACAATGGCCCAGGCATGCAAACACATTGCCCTGAAAGGTATACAGTTCCATACAAGCTGGAACCTTTCAGCCGATGCCCAGATCGACTTTATTCATTATCTGGGCAAGCTGCTCTCTTCAATGCAGGACGAGGTAAGGAGACAAATTGAATTCATAGATGTCGGCGGTGGCTACTGGCCGGAGCAGGGCGAGTGGCTTCAGCCTGCAGGCACGCCCGAAGGAATGCTAAAAAAGGCCAGGGGAGAAGACGTGATCTCTCCTAACAGACATTATAGGTTTCCTGCCGAACAACTCAAGCAGTTCGCCAAAAAAATTGGACAGGCCATCCAAAATCACATATACCCCCTCAAGGAATTGAAGATCTGCCTTGAACCGGGCAGATGGATATGCAATGATGCAATGCATCTTTTAATGACTGTTGTTGATAAAAAGGCAGAGGACCTTATTATAACTGATGCAGGAACCAACGCCATCGGCTGGGAGCGGTTTGAAACCGATTATTTTCCGGTTCTCAATCTTAAACGCCCTTCCTTGTCGGAACGGCCTTGCCTTATCCTCGGCTCCCTTTGCACCCCCCATGATGTATGGGGGTATAGCTACTTTGGTAAAAAGATTTGCGAAGGCGACGTGCTGATGATCCCATGTCAGGGGGCCTATACATACAGTCTGAGGCAGAATTTCATCAAAAAAATTCCGGAAGTTGTTATTATGGAAAGCAATCATGGCTCTTAATACGTTAGTAAGAGAGCTTTACCAGCTTGAAAGCCAGGTCCCAAAAACTGTATCAGATATGTTTCTTTGCGAAATTTTCTATAAAGCAACGCCTCTCTTCGCATTGCCTGCCTGCCACTAGCCCGCCATCGGCTTCTCCGCTCTATTCCTATACTATCTGGTTGTTCTCTCAATTTATCTGAAAAATTAAGATGTAAACACATTACTACGCCTAACTAAGGAGAACAAAACGCGTAAAAAAATAATAGTATAAAGTTGACTATGTTGACAAAATTATTTAGGTTTTCGTTAACAGTCATGGGGGTGGGTTATGTGATCTGACCGAAACACGCCATGTTGAAGAAAGGGAGGAGGTAATTTCCATGAATATGATAGATATCATAGCCAAGAATGCGAGAATGTATCCTGATTACCTGGCATTTATCGAGGTTAGACCCCTCACTAAATCGAAAAAGGCAATAAGCTGGGAGCAATTCGATGACAGGACAAATCGCCTGGCCAACGCCTTGATAGAGAGAGGGGTTAGAAAAGGCGACAAGGTTTTTATTCTCGGAAGAAATTCCATAAATTGGCTTGAGACCTATTTTGCCGTCATTGGGACGGGAGCTTGGGCCGTTCCTCTCAACTTTAGGTTCAACGATGAGAATATCAAATATTGTGCCGATGTAGCTCAGCCGGTTGCCTTTTTTATGGATGAAGAATACGCCGAAAGGATACGCCTTATTCACCCGCACTTACCAACGGTCAGAAACCTCATTTGCATAGGCTCATTTGAAGGCATGGATCACATGGAAAACCTCATTGAAAAGGCCCCTCCCGAGCGCCCTGAAATAGAGATCAATGATGACGACGACTGTGCACTTTATTTCACATCCGGGACCACGGGGGACCCAAAGCCGGTGCTCCATGTACATAAGAATCTCGTGTGTGTTGCATTGAACGAAGTGACCAATGAACGCTGGGAGCAGAGTGACCGCCTCTTGATGTTGCCCCCCTTTTACCATTTGGCTATTGGGCATTTACTGGGTTGTATGCTCACAGGAGGGCAGGCCATTCTTTTGACCGAGCAGATCACGCCCCGGTTCATATTTGAGAACATCTCCAACGAACGGGTAACCTTGGCCTTTCTTTTGGTCCCATGGGTTCTGGACATTCTTGAAGCCCTGGACAAGGGGGAAATTAAAAAGGAAGATTACGATTTTTCATGCTGGCGTCTCCTTTACATGGGAGCTCAACCAATCCCCTCCAGCCTTGTTGAAAGATGGAAAGAGTATTTCCCCAGTATGCAATTTGATAATACCTATGGATTGAGTGAGACCGCGGGACCGGGAACTGTGCACCTTGGGATCGGAAATGAAAGAAAAACCGGTGCTATAGGGAAACCCGGCCTTCTATGGGATGTTCGTATCGTTAACGACAGGGATGAAGATGTCCCTCCGGGCGAGGTAGGCGAAATCATTGTGAAGGGCGGCGGCATCATGAGGGAATACTATAAAAACCCTGAGCTGACGGCAAGGACTATCCGGAATGGCTGGCTGCATACCGGGGATCTGGGCAAAATCGACGAGGAAGGCTTTATCTACCTCGTCGATCGAAAGAAGGACTTGGTTATCAGCGGCGGGGAAAACATCTATCCGGTAGAAGTTGAAGAGGTTATCCAGAGGCATCCAAACGTACATGATGTAGCCGTGATTGGAATCCCGGATGACAGACTCGGAGAAATAGTTGCAGCCGTCATTGAGCCTACGCCCGGCAAGTCCCTGAGCGAGGAGGAAATGACCATATTCTGCGAACAAAACTTGCCTCGCTACAAGCGCCCTCGTCGCATTATCTTCGACCAGGTACCTCGGAGTTCTACCGGTAAAACAGAAAAGCCTAGGTTGAGAGAAAAATACGGCCGGGCGAAATAGGGACCAGGAAAGACAGATCCGTAGAAAAATTTAAATTTAGACCTATACATCCCCCAAGAAACATGATATATACACCACGCTTTTCGAACAACCGAAATATCCGGTCATAAGGACCTGGATTTCAAATAGGATGAGGTAAGTTATCGATGAGTTGGAAATGGAGGTGATGAGGATCCATTGATTGGCGGCTGGCGGTTGCCTATTCGCAGGTGGGGATTGCAGATCCGTGAGACTGCCTCAGCGGTGTGATGTTAGGCCCTTATAAACCAAAACGGTGTGGCTCAGTCGGCCACAAATGGAATTTTACGGTTTAATTCTACCAGAGATGCGTGAAGTCATGGAAATGTCATTTTTCGATAAAACGGTTACGCGTTTGGGTTCTCTGTTTAACTTAGTGGCCTCGGCCTCGCTCTTTACGATGATATTGCTTACCTGTCTTGATGTGAGTATGCGATATTTCTTTAACCGGCCCGTTTCCGGGACTTATGATATCGTAAGCCTTTTGGGAGCCATTGTAGGCTCTTTTGCATTACCCTATACGATGTTAAAAAAGGGGCATGTGGCCGTGGAGATTTTGATACAAAGCCTGTCAATCAGAAAACGGCTTGTCATCGAAACGTCTACCCATATCCTCGGCGTCTTGTTGTTTCTTGCGTTGGTCTGGCAGTGTATTGTCCTTGCCATGGACATGAAGGCCGCGGGGGAGGTCACTCCCACCATGCTTATCCCCTTTTATCCAATTGTTTATTGTATGGCCCTTTGCTTTTTTGTGCTCTGCCTAGCCATCCTTGTTAATCTTCATCAAATTTGGCTCAAGAGGGCAAATCAATGAGTCCAATTCATATTGGCATCATCGGTGTCGTACTTCTCGTTGTCATCCTGTTTTCAAAGTTTCCGGTCGCATTCTGCATGGCCCTTGTAGGCGTTTTGGGGTTCGGCTATCTGGTTTCACCCGAGGCGGCGTTAAATATCATAGCAAAGGATTTTTATCACGTATTCAGTTCCTATGGAATGACCGTTGTGCCCTTATTTGTATTCATGGGGCAGATCCTGTTCTATGCGGGGATCAGCCGAAAGCTTTACGATGCCGCCTACGCATGGTTGGGCCATTATAAGGGGGGGCTTGCCATAGCAACGGTAGGTGCATGCGCGAGCTTTTCGGCCATTTGCGGATCAACGAATGCTACGGCTGCTACCATGGCGACAGTGGCCTTGCCGGAGATGAAGAGATTCAAATACAGCGACGAACTGGCAACCGGGGTGGTAGCGGCGGGGGGGAGCCTCGGTATTCTCATTCCACCCAGTATAATTTTTATTGTATACGGGATCATGACGGAACAATCCATAGGAAAGCTCTTTTTGGCAGGCATCCTTCCCGGGATCTTACTCTCCTCGCTCTTCATCCTGACCATCTATATTTGGGTTTCTCTTAAACCGGAAATCGCACCCCGCACAGAAAACCAGAGTATCAAACAAAAATTAAAGTCCCTCTCTGGACTTGTCGAAGTCATCATTCTGTTCGTCATGGTGATGGGCGGCCTTTTTATCGGCGTCTTCACCCCGACCGAAGCAGGGGCCATCGGGGCATTCGGAGGATTGGTCATTCCCCTTGTACGGCGGCAGCTCTCCTGGAAAGGCTTCGCCATGGCCCTTTATACCTCGACTCAAATCACCTGTATGATTCTTACAATTGTCGCGGGCGCGACGGTCTTCGGACATTTCCTGGCGGTTACGACCATTCCGGCTACGCTATCGGGCTGGGTTGTCAGCCTTCCCATACCCCCATGGGCCGTTATGATTGTCATCATGTTTTTTTTCCTCGTCGGGGGGTGTTTTATGGATGCCTTGGGGATGATTTTGCTGACCATCCCGATATTTTATCCGGTCGCCATAGCTCTTGGCTATGACCCCATATGGTTCGGTGTGGTCATTGTCCTCGTAACAGAATTGGGTGTAATTACCCCACCCGTAGGTATTAATGTCTATGTAGTCAGTGGGATTGCCAAGGACGTGCCGCTGGAGATTATCTTCAAGGGAGCCATCCCCTTTGTCCTGGCCTTGCTCACTTATATAATCATTATGGTCTTTTTCCCTCAAATCGCCCTGTTTCTGCCCAGCTTTGCAGCCTATTGATGACTTCTTTGCCTGGGTATTGGAATGGGTACGTTTTATTGGCTAGGGTCTTCATTGTCTTGATTTAAAAACTTTAAAGAGGAGGGTTTTTGTTTACCATTGTCCTAAACATCTAACAATAGAAGGAGGTTTTGAAATGAGAAAGAAATTTTTGTTTGTCGGGGTATGTCTGGCTTTCTTTGGGGTTTTTCTTTTTTTCATGGGGGTTTCTGTCACACCTTCCGAAGCAAAAACCTATAACTTCAACTATAGCACCTTTTTCCCACCAACCCACATCCAATCAAAAGTGCCCGTAGCCTGGGCAAAGGAGATCGAAAAACGTTCCAATGGTCAAATCAAGATAAAGTTTTTCTTCGCCGGTTCCCTGACACCGGCCCCTCAGGTATATGACGGCGTTGTCAAGGGAATTTCGGACTTTGGCTTATCCGTTTTGGCCTATTCACCGGGCCGCTTTCCCGTATTATCGGCCATTGACAATCCGTTAGGTTATCCTAATGCCTTTGTCGCAACAAGGGTCATTAATGAGATCAACAGAAAATTTCAGCCAAAGGAACTGGACGATGTCCATATGTGCTACCTTTTTGCCCATGGTCCCGGCTTGCTCCATACGGCAAGAAAACCCGTCCATACCTTGGAAGATGTTGAGGGGCTGAAGATTCGATCAACCGGAACAAGCCAGTTGATCGTCAGGGCCCTTAAGGCGGCCCCGGTGGCCATGTCCCAGGGCGAGACCTATGATGCCCTTAAGAAAAACATTGTGGATGGAACCCTGGTGCCCATAGAGGCCCTGGAAGGCTTTAAACAGGCCGAGGTCCTGAAATATACCACTCTAACTTACAGCTGTGCCTACTCGCAGGGATTCTTCGTCGCCATGAATCCCAAAAAATGGGACTCCCTTCCCAAGGACCTTCAGCAGATTATTACAGACGTGAGCAGGGAATACGAAGATATTACGGCCAAGGCATGGGGTGATAGCGATATATCGGGACGAAAATTTGCTGAAGGCCTGGGCCATGAATTCATCGAGCTCTCAGATCAGGAATCGGCCAAGTTTAAGGAAGCTGTAAAGCCTGTGTTCGATGAATACATCAAGAATGCTAATGCGAAGGGTGTTGACGGGGAAGCGATCTTTAATACGGTAAAAGAAATGGTTGCAAAATATAGCGAGGTATATAAATAACCGCCCTTAATTCACCACACACAGGGTCATCGCAGGGGGATTGTCAGGACAGCGACGACCCTCACCAGCCGAGGGGTGGGCTGCATTCCCACCCCTCACTCACTCCGACAGGTTTTCCGGCCCAGCTGGTCGACCTCGAAAATCAGGCCCACTCATCTCATGATCTTGACTAAGATCGAAGCACCTAATCACAATGGCCGGTCTAATCGGCCTTATCATTTGTCTCGCCTTCTGAGTTGCCCTTCAGTTTTGAATTAGATTCATTAGGTACACAATCCAGCCGGAGTGAAATAGATTGTGAATTGGGCTCTATAAGAAACTGCATGGAAATGTACTGTTTTCCCTTATTAGGAACGTGGGAACACATGGCAGCGAGCCACTCTAAAGCGTCAAAGACCTTCTCTTCTTTGCCATCCTCCGATTTGTAAATGACTTTGCACTCCTCCGGGATATAAAAAGCTTTCACAATGCTATTAGTTAAGTCTTCCATATTCTGAGCATTGCTTTACAAGAGTGAAAGGTCATGGTATTAGGGAACAGGTTGCTTACCTCGACAATAGAAAGGTTTGGTAGAGGCCTTCGGAGGTGTTGGCTTGGATTTTGCGTTATCTGATCGGATCATAGAGAACATATCCCAGGTGATTGTAGGGAAACGTCATGCAATCGAGCTTCTGCTGGTGGCCCTCCTTGCGGATGGCCATGCGCTCATCGAGGATGTTCCGGGGCTGGGGAAGACCTTAATGGCCAAGTCCCTGGCAAGGACTATTGGCGGATCATTTAAAAGGGTGCAATTTACCCCGGATTTACTGCCCTCGGATATCACCGGATTTAACGTCTATAATCAGCAAGCCGGCCAATTTATGTATCAATCGGGGCCGGTGATCACCAATATCCTACTTGCAGATGAGATCAACAGAACGATTCCCCGCACCCAGTCCAGCCTGCTCGAGAGCATGGAGGAACGGCAGGTAACCGTGGATGGTCAGACCTATATCCTGCCTCATCCCTTTTTCGTCATGGCCACTCAGAACCCAATCGAGCTGGAGGGAACCTTCCCCTTGCCCGAGGCACAGCTTGACAGGTTTCTGCTCAAATTGCGCCTGGGGTACCCCGAGAAAGAGGAGGAGATATCGATACTGGAACGCTTTCGAGAAGAAGACCCTTTAGGGAATCTCGAGGCCGTGGCGAGCCCCGAGCAGATCACCGAGCTGCAAGGGGAACGGAAAAAGATCCGAATCTCCCTTCCGGTACGGGAATACATTGCCGATATCGTGAGGGCCACCCGCAGGAACAAGTCCTTGCGTTTCGGGGCAAGCCCGCGTGGTTCTCTGGGTTTGATGCGTACCGGTCAGGCACTGGCGGCACTGCGGCGGAGAGATTTTGTGTTGCCGGACGATATCAAGCACCTGGCAGTGCCCGTCCTCGCGCACCGATTGATCCTGACCGACGAGGAGCGGTTGCGCGGAGAAACACCGGAGCACTTTCTTGAGGAGATTTTGGGGTTGATACCGGTACCCGCACCCACCGAATAGAAGAATTGCCATGGAAGCCCTGGAAAGCCGCTTGTCCTCCATCTTTATCGTCCCGCTGATTCAGTTTCTGGTGGGAGTCTTACTCTTTATCGCGCTTCTGCACGGCCAACGGGACCTCACCATGTTGGCTCTCCTCGTTTTAGGGATCACCATCGGTGCAAGGCTGTGGAGCAGGCTAAGCCTTTCAGGGATTAGGTGCTCCTCGACGGTGGATAAACACAAGCTCTTCCCTGGCGAATCCCTTGCCCTGCATGTAAACGCTGAAAACGCCAAGTTTCTGCCCGTGTGGGTTCAGATGAGCGTGCCCGTGGAGGGCGCGCTTGGCCCCTCCTCCGGGGAGATGAGCTTTACCGGCGAGTGTGGGTTGCTCTGGTATCAGCAGGCGCGCTTCAACTGGGGAATCGTTGCCCGGCGCAGGGGGGTATATCGAGTGGGCCCGGCCCATATGAAGGTCGGCGATCTTTTCGGTTTCTTCCCCAGGGAGAGGAGGACAGAGGATGATATTCACGTCATCGTGTACCCCAGGCTCGTGCCTCTGAAGCCCTTTTCGCTGCCAAGGCGGGATTTCTTCGGTGTCCCGGGGGCCAAGAGCCCGGTACATGATCCCATCTACATAATGGGCACCAAGGATTACCAGCACTGCTGCCCTGCCCGGCACATTCACTGGAAGGCGAGCGCGCGCCACAATCGGCTCCAGGAAAAGGTCTTTGAGCCCTCGGAACAGGGAAAGGTATTACTGGCCGTTGAGGTGAGCCGATTCGAGAAAGGCAACTTATCAGAGGACTTCGAGTGCACCCTTGAGGTGGTGGGATCCCTGGCCGTTCAATCCCATCAGAGGGGCTATGCATTGGGGCTGGTGACCAACGGCGTAGTGGAGGGAGGCCCGTCTATCCTGCCGATGGGAACAAGCCCGCAACAGCTTCCCTCTATCCTGGAAATTCTCGCCAGGCTCAAGATGAGGGCCAACGCTAACCTCGCGGATACACTGTACCGAGCCCTGGAATTACCCTGGGGCATGAGCTGTGTTCACTTCTCATACGGGCAGGACGAAGGAACGCTGGCCTCTGCACAATACTTTCTGCACAAAAGGATTCCCACGAAATTCATGGTTTGCTCCTCTTGTGCCACATGCGAGGGAGATGGGCATAAGCTTGGAGGCAAGGTGTATTGCCTGGATGAGATTCGCATCAAGGAGGCTCGGAAAGCATGAGGAAGGATCGAGGAGTTCTCTTGTTTTTGGCACACGGCGGGATGGAGCTGACCTGGCTCTATGCGTGGGCCAACTTTCTGACGACTTCCATAGTGCATCGACCTTTCCCCTTGCCCGAGGCGATCGGCACATTTCTTCTGGCGGCAGCGCTTACCCTGATATTACGGGGAATGGGTTTGCGGGTAATTTCAGTATTGGGGCTCCAGGTCCTGGGGGTTTTGCTCGCCGCCTCGAGGATAGTATACACCATGCAGTACCGGGCTTATCCCTATTTCGGCAAGGGGTGGCTCATGGAGTTCCTGGGCAGAACGAGAGATCCACTGGAGTGGTTGATGCTCGTGATCATCCTGATCCTTGCGTTGTTTTTTTGGCTGGGAGGAGTGACCTTGGCAAGAAGGTCAACTGCGTATTTCACCATATGCAGCCGTTTCGATCTCGGAGTGACGGCCTTCCTTTGTCTTTTGCTGGTAAAACTCCTATTGCTGGTAAAGGGGGGGATCGAGGTAAGGGATCCCGCACCGGAGCTACTGCTGTTTCCGTTTTTTATATT
>CAZENC010000009.1:0-23913 GCA_964513115.1 uncultured Desulfobacteraceae bacterium
AATAAGCTGGATCGTTTGAAGAGCGCTCAAGTTGCTGACCACAAGACTCTTGGCTCCTATCTCCGTCCCGTCCTTTAAACGAATCCCCTTTGCCTTCCCCTTCTCAATCAAAAGCTTAACCACCTCGCTGCGGACAAAAAACTCCCCCCCCATCTCTGTGAATGCCCCCTGTAACGAGTCCGTTACGCTCTGGCTGCCACCTTTGGCAATGGCCGCAGGCTCCCAGGAAAGAACCAAACCAATGGAATGGATAAATCCATGCAGACCAATAACATCATCCGGCGCACCGCCAAAAGAGGTCATGCATGCCCTAATAAACAGCGTCCGCAGTTCTTCGCTCTCAAATAGGTCATAGGCCAACTGCTGGCTGGTCATAAACTGGTATATCGGATCAATGCCATCCTTGGAATCATCACACAGCTTCTCCAATTCGTTCTTCTTACCCCACGGAACAGGAGGATTGAAACGGTACTTCCCCATGGCTGATTTCCATTTTTTAATGTACCTTCGAAATAGTTCCTCGGCCGTATCCGCATCTCTCTTTGAAAATCGGCGGATTTCATCAAGGGATTTCTGTAAATTCTCTTGAGACAACTCCGTCTTGCCCGTTATAGGATCAACCACCTTCATGGCAGAGTATTCGACCAGGCAGGTATCATTGTCAAAAACCATGGCCTCACTCTCCTCCGGAAAAATGTATTCCAGTCCCTTCTTCCTCAGGTTGAAATCCTTGTAGGCCGGGTGCCCGTAAAAACGCGTCCAGTTGGCCCCAGGATTTAAACTAAAACCCGGCATAGGGCCCTCTTCACTGGTTACCGCGCCTCCTAACTTTGACTGTAACTCAAATATGCCTGTCTTCATGCCGGCCCGCTGCAGATAACAGGCTGTTATGAGCCCATGATGCCCTCCTCCAACAACAATCGCATCATATGTCTTGTCAGCCATCAGTTTCCTCCTTCCGGGATAAAGGTTGTCGACATGGAGCATCTTATCTTGAAAATATGACAGAGCGTTTATTTACACATATTGAGATATGGTTAAAAAAGAGAGTAATCGCTCCAATCCAATCGGTTGAGTTGTCCCCATGCATACAATTTTGAACGTTACCGGCTTATTCTATTGTCTTTATAAGCCTGATGGAGTCCGTTACCCAGCCAAATGTAGATTGAACATTCAAGATCGTTGCCTCTTGCATCATCCTTGGGCCCTTTTGGCTTACAGCATCTGAGACAAGAACCGGAAAAGAATCTAAAAAAAGAAATTACCTTACAGATGATAGACTCAATTTAAAAGTAGCCCAAACAATGCGGGTACCTTAAAGGAAACTATAGGGTTCCTATAATTATTCTACATATTTGTTTTATATCAGGAAACTTTTGTCAAGTAAAAATTGGAGAATGACTACGCGTTTTTATAGATTATGGCTAACTAATAGGTTTCTATAGGGTTCCTATAATTTTTCTACATATTTGTTTTATATCAGGAAACCTTAGTCAAATAGAATCGGAGAATGAGTACCCCTTTCACTGATTAAGGCTCCTCAATATGATACTGGCATGGGTCTGTAATATCCCGCCATTGTCGCTGCACAGGATAATCCCAGGCTCTTTGGTATGGAAGCTATGCATGGCCCGCCGGGCGGTAATTGAGCTGGGAAAAGTGGCCCCGGGATTTGCAAAATATCTGGATGGATTGGCCATTTACGTGGGGGAAGCGCCCGTGGTTTCGATCCCCATTGCCATCTGCCCCTTCTTCATGATGTATCCCATTTCCATCTTCTTTCTGGGCACCGTGTCTCTGGCCTTTATTGGTACCGAGGCAGTGGATTTGTGAGGATGCCCCTGGGTCTCGATCTCCCTGTGGGGGCCACCCGCGGTGTAGGGGAGGTTGTTTTGGTCAATGGGATCAAGGTGTTGGAGGTGCCCCTCTGGCGGAGCTATCTTGCCGGTTGCATCCTCTTAGGCATAGCGCCCTGTACGGCCATGGTCCTTGTATGGGGATTTCTGGCGAAGGGAAATGATCATTCAAGCCAAGGATCGAGACGTTGCCGTTTATCCTCCTAAGTATGCTCGCTTGACAAGCTCGCTGGCCTCAAATTCTTTTATGGCACCCTGTAGAACAATCCTGCCAACCTGTAATGCATAACCCATGTGGGCTACCTGGAGCGCCAGGGGAATATTTTGCTCTACCAAAAGAACGCTGACGCCCCTTAGATTAATGTTCTTAATTACCGGGACCAGTGAAGCGACCACCAAGGGCGCCAGTCCCAGCGATGGCTCGTCCATCATGAACAACTTTGGCTTGGCCATTAGGCCTCTTGCAATGGCTAACATCTGTTGTTCACCACCGCTTAGGGTGCCGGCTTTTTGATTACATCTCATCCGTAAGATGGGGAAGTGTCCGAAAACCTCTTGTATGTCGTCTCTTATGCCGACGTTGTCCTTTCGGATGCTGGCGCCAAGTTTGATATTGCTTAGGACAGTGAGATAGGGGAAAAGCTTTCGGCCTTCAGGAACATGGACGAGTCCGAGTTTCACAATTTCAGGAGCGCTCAAACCGTTTATTCTCTTGTCTATAAACTGTATTTCGCCTGAGGTGCAAGATATCAACCCGGACAAAGCCTTCAAAATGGTGCTTTTGCCTGCTCCGTTGGCACCAATGATGCTGACTACCGACCCCTCTGCGACTTCCAGTGAAACGCCGTTCAGTGCAATGGCTTTCCCATAATGAACGGTTAGATCTTTCACCCTAAGCAGCATGTTTACCCCCAAAGTATGCCTGGACCACCTCCTCATTTTCCCTCACCTCACTGAGCGAGCCTTCAGCAATTTTCTTCCCGAAGTTCATGACCACGACTCGGTCACACAGATCCATGATTTGCATATTATGCTCGACCAAAAGAATACTCACTCCTTGTTTGCACATTTTTTCAATAGCTGTTCTTGTCAATTTGATTTCATCCTGACTCATCCCGCCTATGGGTTCATCGAGTAACAACAATTTAGGGCCAATAGCCAGGGCCCTAGCCATGCCAAGCATCTTTTGGTACCCGTGAGGTAGATTCTTAGCCAAGTTATTTTTTACCTCATGCAGGCCTACCAACTGCAAGATTTCCATAGACCGCTGTAAAATATACTCTTCATTTCGACGGTAGGTAGCGGTATTGAGAAAAGCATCCCATAAACTTGACCTTGGCCGCAGATGAAACGATGCCACCACATTCTCTAAGACAGTAAAGTCAGCAAAAAGAGGGGCGAGCTGAAAAGCCCGGCCTATTCCAAGTTTGGCAACTAGGTGCGGTTTTTTGCCTGTTATATCTTTCCCGTCAAACAACACCGTCCCTCTTGTAGGTGGAAATAACCCCGTTATAAGATTAAAAACAGTGGTTTTGCCCGCACCGTTGGGGCCGATTAAACCCACGGCCTCACCCTGTTTGACATATATGTCGAAATGGGAAACAGCGGCCAAACCCCCAAAATACTTGGTCAGCCCTTTGCTTTCAAGGAGCATGAGCAGTCCCCTTCCTCTGGCGAAGCCCCTCAACCCACGATCCTATCTGCCCGGGCAGACCCGCAAGCCCTTGAGGCATCACGAAAATCACAAGTATCATTATAGCGGCAAAAATAAATGGAACGAACCCTTTCAACATCCGGAAAAGCTCAGGGATAATTATCAGAACGGCAGTCCCAATAACAGGTCCGGCAAAGCTTCCTACCCCTCCTACCAGGACATATACGAGTAAATTGACGCTCGCTAGAAGGTTAAAAGCACTGTGTGACAGCACTGAATTATAATGAGCGTAGCCAGCCCCGGCCAGACCGGCGAAGAAACACCCTACGGCCAAGGCAAGGACCCTGTATCCAGCCTCATTTATACCCACGCTGGATGCTACCACATGTGATTGCGCGACAGCTTTCAAAGTTGTGCCGATGCGGCACACCTCAATCCTGTAAAGAACGCAAAGGCTGAGCACGGTTAAACCTACAAAGAAATAATAATTGGCTACCTTGGAACCGGAAAACAAAGGTGAGATGCCAATGAGCCCGGCGTAACCGCCAGTGAATTTTTCTAAGACTTGATTGACTGCCAATATGCCTATCCCAAAGAAGAGGCTCACCATGGAGAAGTAAATGGCTCTCAATCGAGCAAACGGATAACCTATGATAACCGCAACGGCCATCGTAGCGAGTGCCCCCAGTGGCATGGTGACCCAGGGAGTCCAGCCTAAGTGCTTGGCTAATGCACCCGCAGTGTAAGCTCCGATGCTCATGAAGCCGGCATGGCCGAGGGATAATTGGCCCGAGACGGCAATGAGACGAAGGCTGCTGGCGGCAATGATATTTATCAGTGTCAGGTTAAAAATATGAATAAGATAACGCGACTGAATAAATAACGGCAGCGATAAAACAATGGCTAGTAGCCCCGTGTAGATGACGATCCTGGGCAGTTTCCCCTGCCCCTGCTTCTCAGTCATATTACCTCGCTTATGTTACCTCACGGCCGAATAAGCCCTGAGGCCTGAGCAGCAGTAGAACTATAATAATCCCAAGCCCGATCGCCTGGGTGAGAGCACCGCTCGCGAACAGGGGCAGGACAGCATCTAAGGAGCCGACAATCAGCCCCCCTGCCAGAACTCCACCGATACTCCCTATACCTCCCAAGATGACCAGTTGAATGGCCTTTACCAGCATGTAGTCTCCCATAAAGGGGCTTAGTTCAAATATGGCGCCCATCAGGCTCCCTGCCACCGCCGCCAGGCTGCAACCCATGGCACAGGCAATGGCAGAGATACGATGGATCTCAATACCCTGCAAGGCGGCTCCTTCAACGTCCTGAGCAACGGCCAGCATTTGCTGACCTATCCTGGCCTTTCTTATGAACCAGGTCAATGCCAACAGAAGTAAAGCACCGATAATGAAGGTAAGCAGTCGCTCGGCGCTAAGTGAAATAGCGCCGGCCCTGAGAATTCCGGGGACAAAGGCGGGGAGTGACCTTATATGGACACCCACCAAGAGGTTCACAGTCGTCTCCAGGACCAGGATAATAGCTATGGACATCACTATGGTGCCATACATATCCCCAAAGAACGGGCGGAAACAAAACTTCTCCAGGAATAATCCAAATGCCCCCATTATGATTACGGACAGCAGCAGGGATAGCCACTGATTCAAACCGAATTCAACCGAAAATTGATAGCAGATATAGCCGCCCACCATGTATATGGCGCCGTGGGCAAAGTTGAGGACACCCACGACGCTAAGAAGGAGGGCAAAACCCAACGCTACCAATATGTACATTGATGACAGTACCAGCGCTCCTATTACTGCATTTACTGCGGTTTCCATTTATTTTTCCGGGCCTCGCTTATCTTGATTGTCAGATAAGGGACGTGGGGATAATGTGTTCCCCGACACCTGGTTGAATTCCATGGGTTAAAACAGTAGAGCGTTCCGGCAGATGAGCACACTGTTTCTTCCATTGTCCCAACCCGGGCAGAAGGAGTGTTTGCCTGCTACCCGGGATATCGGAGCATAACTTAACCTAAGGGACAAGAACTTCAATCCATTTGACATGCTTTACTTTGCCATCCATCAGGCTCTGGATTGCAACAGGGTGACATGCAGTATGCTTAATCCCGTAAGTTTTCAGTCCGCCCATGGGCGCCGGGCCGTACAGGGAGTCAATCTTCTCCATCTTCTCCCAGCTCTCCTTTACCAGGGTGGGGTCAAGGCTTTGTGCGGCTTCAATGGCTTTTGCCAAAACGTAGACGCCGTTGAACCCCCAGAAATTATAGTAGAGGGCATACCCGTATTTTTTCATGAACCTTGGTGTAATCTCTTTTATCATGGGCTTCATGTCAGGGCTGTCAGCAGTTATGCCGGTGGCAAAGTAGTTTGTGGACGCCGAAGGACCGGCAACTTTTAGGATGTCTTCTCCCGGGTTGTGACCACAGGTGACAGGGCCTGCAAAGCCCGCTTCTCGTGCCGCCTTGAGCATGGCACCAACAGGCGCCGGCCATCCGTTTATCAGGGTCAACGTATCCGGTTTACGGGCCAGAGCCTTTGCAATTATGGGCGTAAAGTCCACTGTGTTATGAGACCAGCTGACGACATCGCCCAGTACAGTAAGCCCCCGTTCTTCAGCGGCCCGCTTCATTATTGGACCAAGGTAGGGTATGGAACCATCATCGGGTATGACAAGAACCGTTGTTTTTATCTCCGGGTGGGCCTTGGCCAAATAGGTCAGAAGGGCTGTGTTGCCCTCTACGGTGCCGTCATTCCCCATAAATGTATATGGCGTATCCGGCCCATATTCCGAAGGGGTGGCGCAATTGTAAAAGGTAGAACGAAGCACCTTAGCCGGTTCGGTTACCGTCCCTATGGCCTGAATGGAGTAAGGCACAACCGTTCCAACAAGGACTTTTATATTGCGGTCATAGACAAGTTTGTTAGCCGCAGACACCGAGCCGTCCGCACTGCCTTTCGTGTCTTCAACAACAAGTTTGATCTCATATCTCTGCCCCTTAATAGTAATCCCGCCACGCTCATTGATCCAGTCCCTTGCCATTTCCGCTCCCTGCACTATCAGCGTTTCGGCCCCGGACCCAAAGCCAGTCAGAGCGGCAAGCACGCCAATCTCCAGATTTTTGGATTGCTTTGCAAAGCACTGGTTAACCCCCCAAGTAAGTACTATGCTCACAAAAGCCACGATTACCATAAATCTTCTGCATCTCATGGTTTTTACCTCCTATTAAATTTAAAGGGTTAATAGTTGAATGACATCTCTTGACATACTTTTACGGCAAGGCCATCCTCATCCGGAACGTACAGAATCCCCATAGCTAAGGCGCATCCGTGGGTAGTGCCAGATCGGTAACACAAACGTTGCATAAAAATTATCACATAATTTTATCAAAGCCTACCATTTATTTATGAAACGCACATACAAGCGCAATTTCCGGGTCTGACCGTTGATGCAATACAAAATATAGAGCAAAAAATCATTTCATGCCTGGTTTTATGGGGCGAAATTGATATTCTTATTGAAATTTATGCAACCATGTGGCTAAGGTGCTGAAGCACCTACATCAACTACATACACGCCTCCAGTGCAGTACCGGCTCTCTTCGCTGGCAAGGAATAGCATCAAATTGGCAACATCCTCCGGTTGGCCGTAATGTTTCATAGGCATCATTTGCTGGAACATCCCTTTGGCTCCTTCATGGCAAAGCAGCGTAGTCTCCGACGTATCCAGCTATCCAGGTTCCGAAGCACGCCTGGTGTTTCGATCAGCCTGTAGCAACCAAGCCATCCTCTAAGGAATGCGCTTAGCTCTTTGATAACTTGAAGCAGGGAGATACCCCTGGACCGACGGCGTAATCTGCCTGATTTAACTTCACTCTCGGCCTTTTTGCGGTAACACCATTTCTGAAAAAGCCGACCCTATCGAATTACCTCTCACCCCCTCGATTAAATCTTTGATATCCTGCATAAAAGGGCCTTAAGGGCAGGTTGACCCCCTACTGTATTTGCTGGCGTCTCATCTGTTAAGATATTCACATTTGCCTCATCCCATCCATGGGATATGTTAACAACATTGGATAATATATCCTCAGTAACCTTTGCCTTTATCTCAATCCTTCCTCTTTTTGTCTCGACAGCGATTCTATCCCCATCTTTTATTCCGTATTGTGATGCACTTTCTGTATTTATCTCTGCAAGAGGTTCAGGGACTATTTTCCTTAATTTCGCTATATTTCTGTGTTCAGAATGGAGAAATTGCAAGAGTCTCGAACCTGTCGTAAGGATGAGCGGATATTCTTTTGCAAGCTCAGGCGTGCTTACCGGACTTTCAAGAGGTTCTATATGGACAGGAAGAGGCTCATGACCCATCTTTTCTAAAGTTTCCGAATATATTTCAATCTTCTTTGAAGGGGTAGGAAAACCCTCAGTCTCATACCTTTTATATTTCACTGGAGTCCACAATAGCCCCTGAGGTGCCTCTTCCCTCAGATATTTTACGGTTAACCCTGATGGCTCCATCACATAATCCATATATTCATCCACATCTTTCCATGGAAAGTATTCGTCATAACCCATTCTTTTTGCGAGTTCCATCCAGAATTTGATATCCGGCCAACACTCTTCAAATTCGATCACCTTTTTCCTAAGCATTATATAGGGTATCCCGAGAACAAAAGGGAAATGCGGCCATTCATCCCTCTCAAGAAAGGAGGCTGCCGGAAGGACAATATCAGCAAGTTTGGCCGTATCTGTCATAAAAAGATCCATAACAACCAAAAAATCCAGTTTTCTTAGGGCCTCTTCAAACCTCTTTGTGTTTGGCCATGTGCGAAGGACATTTGTGGCAGTAACAATCGCCGCTTTTATAGGATAGGGGTCTCCCTTCAATATGGCATCAGGCAAAAACATCCCATGTCCTTCCCCGAAAACCCGTTCCCCTACCTTGTAGTGGAGCGGGTACCTGTCTATCCCGATAGGGAGCTCCTCCAATTTTTCGGTCAATCTGGGGGCGCGATAGGGAGGCTCAATGTGTTTGATGTGTCCCCCGGCGACGTCATAATTTCCTGTTATTGCCTGAAGAATGGCTATTGACCTGCTTGTATGAAAACCGGCCGTCGTCTGATCAAGTGTGCCCCAACTCTGATGTATACAAGCGGGCTTTGTCTTTGCAAAGACCTCTGCCGCCTTGATGATCTCTTCTTTTGGAACCTGCGTAATCTTTTCAACCTTTTCAGGCGGATAGTCCCTCACGTGTTCTTTCAGTTTATCAAAGCCAACAGTCCAATTTTCAACGAATTCGCTATCGTAAAGACCCTTCGATATGATCGTATGCAACATGCCAAGTGCGAGAGCACAATCCGTTCCAGGCCTCGGTTTAATATGTATATCAGCCTTTTCAGCAATAGGAGTCTTCCTAGGATCAATGACGATAATCTTTTTGCCCTCCAGATTTTTCGCCGTCAAACGCCAATCCAAAGGGGGCTGCGATGCATGGGGATTATGTCCCCAAAATACTAGGCAGTTTGAGTTTACTACTTCGAGATCGGGGACAGCCCTTCCTCCGAAGGTTATCGCTTGAGCGGCGCAGCGAACCCGATAACACATGCTGTCTGTTGAGAAGATATTGGGTGTGCCGTAGACATCCCAGAACCTCTGCATGAGTTCCTTTGAAATTCTTCCTTGAACAAAGAATACCATGCCGAACAACGAGGCAACGGCTTTTGCTCCGTGCTCTTCTTTAATTTTCTTCAGTTTTAAAGCGATTGTGTCCAGTGCTTCATCCCACGAAATTCTTTTCCATTCCCCATTATCTCTCTTCATTGGATATTTAAGTCTATCCGGCGAATAGACCCAATCGATCATATTGGCGCCCTTCGGGCATAATTTCCCCTTATTCAAAGGATGCTCCGGCATACCCTTTACCTTAACTACCTTTCCTCCCTCAACATATGCCTCTATACCGCAACTATATAGACAGGCTTGACAAAGAGTGTTTATTTTCTCTTTTCCGCTTGCTTCCATTCTACCCACCTCCTCGTATGATATTGCTTTGATGAAACTTTTTTGAGCCTATTGCGGGAACAAACCACCCACCATCAATTGTCCCCGGCATCTTAATCATTATCTATTCATGATTTACCACCCCAGGTCCTGCTTGTTTCGGTTTTGGGCTAATTTGTAACAGTTTAGTTTTGCCAAAATCTTTACTTTGAGGATGGCTTTTATAGCTCCTAATACCGCTTCATCCAGATCAGCACCTATAGCAAACTCTATTCCACTGCCTTCTCAGTGGTTTATAATCTGAGCTTGATACCCAGCACTGTCAGATCTTAACGCCTTGATCCTCTTTCCTTTCGGCATCTGCCTTTCACAATACTTCAGAAACTCAAGATTCCTGCTTGCAGGGGCTACATTACCCTCTCTGAATTCATCTCCTAACACTAAACCATTTTCCGCTACCCGACGAGGCCGAGGTTTTTCTTCGTAAGTGGTTCTTCTGGGCCACCCATAGCCGCTTGAAACCAGTGTGCAAAACGGCATGGACCCTCATGGCAGGGTGTACTTCGATGGTTCACCTCGCGCATCAGCAATGGCATCCTGGAGGCGATCAACTGACTCATTCAGCAGGCGGCCAAGGCCCGAGTTCGGGGCTATCGAAGCAATCGTAACCTTATTGCTATGGCCTCCCTGATAGCTGGTAAGCTTCGGTTGGATTTACCCGCATGAAGCAGCGAGGAACCATTTTTTTCTCTTACCATTTTAAGCCTTATCCACCAGTGTCAAAATAAGGTTACATGGATTCTGCCAAATTGGTTGTCATCTTTTTAACAGGGTGGTTATAAAAACGTTATATTCCTCCTCCGCATAATTGATCTGGGTCTTTAATTGTTAGCCTAGTACGTAGATTGCCCCATTTTTAGCGTCTAATCTTACCCGCTGGCCGGTCTTTATCACCTGCGTGCCCGTCATAGTGTTCACAATAGTGGGTACATTATATTCACGGCCGATGATAGCCGCATGGCACAGCGTTCCCCCCGTGTCTGAGACTACACCGTTGACTATACCGAAGACCGGTGTCCAGGCCGTATTGGTGCCGGGGCAAATCAGGATTTCGCCCGGCTGTACATCCTTAAGGTCTTCATAGACTATACATACGCGTGCAATTCCTTCTGCTTCTCCAGCACAACCGCACACACCCCAGAAGTCTGCTTTCAGCTCCGGTTTTACCTGGGGCAGTTCACCAATAACGATTTTAATGGCGATAGAGTCTCCAGAAGGCAGTAAATCCATACCTACTGCTTCCTCTATACCGGCTCGGTCGGTAAACAGGGGTGGATTGGGTCTGGTACACCACTCCTCCCAGGCAGCCTTACGCGGTCTGGTTATCCAGCGCATATCGTGATATTCAGGGACAAGCATTACCCGGTTAATTTCTTCAGGATTCAGCATGAAGATATCCTCGGGAGCATCGATTGTTCCTTTCTCGGTAAGCCTTCTCCCCATTGCCAGATAACCCCGTCGCAAGAGGGAATGAGCCATTAGCTCACAATATAGGTTGTGCTCTTCGCTGTATGAACTAGCCTTCCCCGATAGCCGGATGAGGCTCTCCCAGAGGTCTTTTTCATCCGCCGGTAGACGACTGATGAAAGAAGCTATGGCTGCCTCTCTCTTTTTGACCAGTTCTGCCCTTGTAGCCTCCAGGTCATAGCTGGTACCCCTGACGACATAATCTTTTATTAACGATATAGGTATAGTTGGGTCCTCCAACCAGTAGGGTTCGGTAATGTCGGTGGATCGCCTCATACGCCATCCCCCAACTTCGTCAGTCTCCAGATAGTCTATTAATTTCTTAAACCATTCCTTACCTTTTTCGGACTGCTGGACTTTGGTTATAATAGACTGGGGGTCGTCCTCCTTAAAGAGGGATTCCAGACCCATTTCAGTGGCAAGCTTTCCGAATTGCCACATATCCTTGTCCATTTCATATATCTTGTTGGGGAAACCGCGTATCATGTCCTGAAATTCAGGGTCTTGATCCGTCATGCCGAAGCGATCCTTGAGCATCCCATCAAGTAACAGCCAGGCGTTGTTGGCAGCGTATAGAGGCAGGAAATGGATTTCCCACATTCTCTTATAAGCCGTAACTAAATCATGGTTATGATTGTAAAGCTGGTGATTGGTGGCGTTATCTAAATCCACTGCCTTTAGCTTGTCATAGATACCCAGAAGTTCCTTCTTGTAACCATTCCAAAGGCCGTCGAAGTCTTCCATCCAGGGACGCAGCGCCTCCCTGAATTTTACCTCGCGTTCGGCGATCTCTTTCTCGTCTGTTACTATGTAGAAGGCACTGTACAGACCCCCTGTCCGGTAACGCTGTACCCACCCTTTGCATCTGGGAATACTTAGCTCGGCAGCAGCATACATCAACCCCCGAGAGACATAATTAATCCAGTACCAGCCGAATAAGGGAGTCCATGGTGGTGTGCAATATGCTGCGGCAAGAAACCAGGAGTGCATCTCAGGGATGTCAATGTCCTCTTTTAAGTCAAGTCCAGGGACCATATCCCATAAATTTTCTGTCATGTTATCCCTCCTTTTAATTGTCTGTATGTTTGCAGTAACTTTTGATCGCTAAACCTATATGGTCACCTCCTCTCTCACTTTGCTTGCGTTTCTTTTTAACTTCTCTAATAACCTGGGAGTTACGTACAAATTCTCCCGTAAAAACTTCGTTGGCGTTCTAAATTAAGAGACCTATAATAATAGAAGCCATCTTATCCGATGTCTGTTTCTGATAATTTTGAATAATACTCCCCCACCAAAAAAAGTTTTTCAAATATTTTTTTGTAGCTGAGAGCGTAGCTTTTCTGCACTGTAAGGCGGGAATATATAGCTTCACCCTTGAGTTAATGCACCTCAGTTTATCAGGTATTATTCAAGCGGTGCATTCATTATCAGCAAAAGGGCCAAAGCTTGTCCACATCATAAAATCAAATATTACAACTTCTATTCGTCATAGGCTATTATTAACTTTCCATTATGTAAACTCAAAATAATGCCATTAACTTATGCAGACAATAGTAGCCGGTTTGGTTTTGATATTAATTGAAGTGCTTAAGTTTACTGGTTAAATATCAATCGAATTAATTTTGCAATTATATTCCTTAACATATTTCAGGCTTTTTTCTGTGATTTTATACTTTGATTTTAGATATTATACTAGCTTAGATTTTTCATACTGTTTCCTATTTGTCAACAAAAAATGACCGTTTATCAGTTAAAATTGAATGTGCATAGTTTTTAATGGACTTCAATAATATCCGGTTAAGTTTTTGCATAAGATGAACGACGATTGTTTTTAGGAAGTTTCATCTTGTCAAAAAAGGCTTGGTTCCTATTCCAGCCAGCCGTGCTTGATAAAACATTACAGGTTATACCAGGGACTGTGTTCTCCAAGAGGAAGAGGCTAAGACCTTCCCCTGGCAGCGCACTTGGGTCAGTTTTAGCCATTAGCAGCATTAGTATGGGTATGGAGTACTTCGCTTGGGGCTTGATAAAACGGTCGAACATCTTTTGTCCATCGAGTATGTAATAGTCACCTTCACGAACAGCACGCATTTGAATTTGCGCCAGATCACTGCCAGCCTCTGGTTCCGTAAAGACTCCAGTACCTTGAATTTCGCCTCTTATTATTCTAGGCAGGTATCACATAACCTCCAATAGATTTCAGGTTACTCTTCGCGCTAACCATGCTTTTGCCTTTGAATTTACTATAGATTCTGCACTATAGCTTAATAACGTCTTTTTCAAACAGGATTTCGATTACCCAGCGCGCTGCATTTCCAACAACATTAACACATTTTTTGGGGTCTGTAGGTCCTCCCGCCTCTACAAATTTCTTCGCTTCCTCCGGGTCATCAAAGTGATACACGCGCCCGAAAAGCAGTGCCTGAATGTCTGCACAAATAATACTTCCGTATTCCTTTATATGCTTGTCATACAGCAACTTAGCTACTCCTATGCTCGGGCGTACACTTATATCCGAAAGGTTTTGTATTGGTCGACCGAAGTAATAGTCAAGAACCATCGTTCCACCCACTAGCGGTCCACATGTTCCTGTTGTCTGAAGAGCTTGACCTGCACAAGATGAAGTTGCTACTTTGACTACTATATCGTCAAAACCAAGAATCTCGTGAAGCGCAGCTACCGTAGACTGAGAGCAACTGTGCGAATTTCTTTCATAATTGACACCTAATTCATACGCTTTGTCTTGTAATTTTTGGTGAGACAAATTTCGATACTTACCTCTCAGTTCATGCACTGTCTAACCTCCTCCTTTTTATTTCCTCCCCCAGCTGGGTGGTAAAACTGACCAAATACGACCCTAGACCTGCCGTTTCTGAATATCAATTCTCTTTGCGAAAGATTATGACTTCACCCCTAGGAGCCTGTCGGAGAAACGGTTCTGTTGGAGGCTGTCGGAAAATCTCCAGATACAGGGCATCCGAAATCACGAGGAACGAGGCTTACATAGAAGTACTCCGCAGTGACGAGGGATGAGGATAACGCCGTAGATGGGGGTTTTCCGACAGCCTCCTAGGTAAGCTCCTTACATTTGTCTATGAAGGCGGGTAGGACCTTCTTGTAGTCGCCAACAACCCCGTAATGGGCGATTCCAAATATATTGGCCTCGGGGTCTTCATTTATGGCAATAATGTTTTTGGAGCCCGACATTCCCGACTGATGTTGACTTGACCCAGAAAGGGCTACACCTATGTACAGAGTTGGCGAAACGAGCTTTCCGGTGAGCCCGATTTGACAATGCTCTGGTATCCAGCCGGAGTCGCAAGGGGGTTTAGTAGCACCTACGGCACCATTGAGTATCTTTGCCAGCTCGTCAAGTTGCTGAAAAGCCTCAGCAGTGCCCATGCCCCTGCCACCACAGACCACTATGTCAGCGTCCTCGAGCTTGATTCCGCTTACTTTCTCCTTAACCTTATCTACCACCTTCGCCCTCACCGAGCTCTCATCCACGGCGGGATCAAAAGGTATGACCTCTCCCTTCCGTGAGGTGTCCTGTCCTAATGGCTCCATAGTTTTTGCTCTGATGGCTGCCATCTGTGGGCGAGTTTCACTAACATATACCGCTAAGGCATTACCACCGTAGACGGGCTTGGTCTTTTGCAGGAGCTTTGTATCAGGGTCAATAGTTAGATCGACGCAGTCCAGAGTAACGCCGGTATCTAACCTGAAGGCAAGTCTGGGTGCCAGATCTCGCCCCATAGGGGTATGTCCCAGGAGCAAGATCTCTGATGAGATATCGCTGTTCAGCTTCTCCAAAGCTGCCACATAGGGATCCGTCACGTACTCTTTAAACAATGGATTATCAATAACATAAACCTTCTCTGCACTGAAAGAGATGGCTTCCTTTGCTGCATTCCCCAACTCACTGCCGATAAGGACCGCAGAAAGTTCCTGTCCTAAGTCATCGGCAAGCTTTCTACCGATGCCCAAAAGCTCGGTAGATATAGGGTCAAGTTTCCCATCTGAGCTTTCGCCCACAATTAAAACACCTTTAGTTTCCGCCATTATTCCCTATCTCCTAAATCAGTTTGTTGAGTTTGTAAAATTGATTGGGTTCATAGAGTTTGTAGACTTGGATTAAGCTTATATATGAGAAAATTGATCAATCCAAGAACCCAAAAAACTCAAGGAATACGACCATCAAATACTTAAATCACCTTGGCTTCCCTGAGTTTAGCGGCTAAGTCGGCTCCCGCTTCCTCCGGGGTATCAGCCTCTATGAATTCACACTTACCTTCGTGAACTGGAATGAACAATTTCAGCATCTTGTTCCGAGCCTGCCCGGGAGTGATATCCTGGGAGCCCCAATAAGTTATTGGTTTCTTCTTTGCACCCATGATCCCTTTAAGGCTAGCAAATCGAGGCTCACCGACTTCACTGCTTATCGTGAATAAAGCAGGGAACCCAATCTCTACAACATCGCGTCCATCCGCTACCATTCGCTCAACGGTAGCCTTTCCATCATTGGCATCGATTTTCCCTACTGTGGTCACACTGGGAAGCCCCAGGAGTTCGGCAATGCCGGAGCCCACTTGGCCTGCATCCCAATCCCCTTCTTGCCTGCCACAGAGGATAAGATCGTACTCTCCTACCTTCTTGATGGCCTCTGCGAGAGCATAAGCAGTAGCGAAGCTATCAGAATCATCGAATGCAGGATCATTTAAGAGAACTCCCTCATCACCCCCCATGGCCAGGCAGTTCATGATGACCTTTCTAGCGGAGTCTCCTCCCAAACTTAGCACAGTTACCTTTCCGCCGTAGGCATCCTTGAGCTTTAATGCAGCCTCCATGGCATTGGCATCATAGTCACTGATAACCATGGATCTGTCCTTTGGCGGGACCGCTCGCTTAGCCTCGGCATCGACCTTAAAATCAGCGGCCGGCGTTTCCGGGTCGATTATCTGTTTCACGCAGACGATCACGTTCATAGCACGTACCTCCTTCGTGTTATTGTCGCATCCTTATGGGCCGATATATCCCTGAGCCAGAACGTTGTGAAGCCCATTAATAAAGTTATACAGAATCAGGGCATCCAAAAGAGCTTTTGTGGATTGAGGATAAAGTCCCAATATGTCACAGTCATCCCAGATCGATTCCAAGTGCGTGGCAGATCTCTATCTTTGAACTCATTAACCTCTGACTTACCTATGTTGATTATGCCACCCCTCGCGGTATTGATGTACCTTGGTTTACCCTCTCCTGTTAGCAAGGGCTGAGTTTTCAAGCTGTATACCCCTGAAATTTCTACCTCATATCTTGCTGCTGGCCCCCCGTTAGCAAGTTCTTTGGTAAATGAGATTTCTGCTCTTTTCACCTTGAGTATTTCCCCTCTTGCCATCCAGCACTTTCCGTAAATTTCCTCTAAGGCTTTCGCCTGCTCATCATTAGCCTTGCTGTCTATGAAGAGGATAGACGGCCATCCCCCTTTAACTTCAGGAAAGCCTGGAGAAATATTGAAAGCAAGGCACACTTTCAAGCCATCCAACGCAACATCTTGATAATATCCCTCCTTGATATTGAAGGAGAAGACGCTCTCACCTTGACTTTCGCCATCATGCAAGTCCTTGGGAAGAGGCGACCCCCAGTAGGCAGGGCACACCGGGGGCGAGGTACAGGCTTCCGTACCGTCTCCACTTATCTGCCATTCGAATCTTTCTTCTTCCATTTCATTCCCTCCTCATAAATCTATATTTAGCTGTTTTCATCTACGACTAAGTACCAATCGCAGACGATTTTGGGCTTGCGAATTTGCCTGCTTGTTTAACAATATTCTTGCTATTGACTCAACTCATTAATTAACCTTGGAAATCATCTGATAAATAAAGGGAAATAGCGATTATGAGCTGCAAGCCTTCGTGTGAGTTTCCAGACACGTTCAATGGGATTTAATTCGGGAGTATAAAGGGGTAGAAACATCATTTCAAATTTCTCTGAACATTATTTACGCCCAGGTTTATGTAATTTGGCATGGTGATATCGGGCATTATCAGTGATAACAATCACTTTACGCGCTGAATGGGAGCTAACTCTCCTTAAATATTTGAGAAAAGTAAAGAATGTTTCACCGTTAAATTTGCCCCATTCAGATTTATATACAAATTTTCCATCACGGAGCCTTACCGCTCCATAGTAGCCAACACCGGCACGTGTAGGATGATGCATTAGAACAGGTTCTTTAAGTTCCGGCGGTATCCACATGCGACAACGCGAACCATATTGTTGAACATAAACTTCATCAAGTGCCCAAATATCGTATCCATCATCCTTTATGAGCTTTAGAATTTATTTTAAAGGCCTCCTTATTTAGAGGGATCAGAATCATCTATCTTTGAACGAGGTTTCCTAAGCCGGAACCAAAAAGACAGTCCAGGACATTCCAATGAACAAATCCCAAATTCCAAACAAATTTCAATTTTTAAATGTCCGAACTCCCAAACATCTGTTTTGGTCATTTGCTATTTGGTCATTGATTATTGTTTGGTTATCGGTGCTTGGGATTTGTGATTTCAAGTTTTTGCAATTTTTCCCAATACTATATGGTTTAGTGACTAATATGTAATACTCCTCTCTTCTGCTCAAGTCGTCATTAAAATTGCTCAAATAGAATTGCCGGGTTCCTATATCAGGTCACCTTATATACCCGACAAAGGATTCCTCTAAAGTTATTACCACCCATCTCACGGCTAAACGGAGGTTTATTGTCCGTAAGAACATTGATATTTGATTCAGCCCAACCGTACAGCTCTGATGCTCCCTTCTCCGGATACCACCAGCCATAATCAATGCCCACTACCCGTGGGTCAAAAGTCGTTGTCAGTGTTGCCTTCTGCCTTATCCTGCCCCGTTTGTTTTCTACATATACCCAGTCGCCTTCGTTTATCCCCAGCTTGCCTGCCGTTTCAGGATGAATCCGGACCAGTGGGTCTGGATGGCTATTACGCAAGCTGGCTATTTGTTTGCCACTGGAATGGCGGTATTGGGCCAACTTCCAGTCAGTAAAAACCAAAGGATATTCCTTAGCTAACTCCGGGTCACTGTAGGGTGTTTCAGGAAACTCATAATAGATGGGTAATGGATCCAAACCCCATTCTTTCATTTGGTTAGAGTATAGCTCAACCTTACCCGAAGGTGTCTTAAAACCATTTTGCTCGTAAGTCCTATATGGTCTTGCGCCCAAAATCGCTCCTATCTTCCTTAATTCATCAAAGGTTAACCCTATCGGTTTCAGCACGGTATCAAGGCACTGCTCTTCGTTCTCATACCAATACTGGCCTAGTCCGAGTTTCCTCGATAGAGCAGATAATATGTCATAGTCTGAGCGGCACTCGCCAACTTGAGCTACCTTCTGCTGAACCGAAGCTACTGAATTATCTAAATTAAAAAAAGCACTATCATACTCAAGATAACTAGCCCCCGGCAGCACTAAGTCAGCCATGCCTGCCGTAGGAGTCATGAATCTTTCAGCGACTGCTATGAAGTCTAATTTCATAAAAGCACTATATGTCTCTTGGGCATTACCCCAGGTTAAAATTGGATTAGTTCCTTGAATATAAGCAGCTCTAATAGGATAAGGGTCTCCTTCTAAAATAGCCTTAACTACACTTTGAGGAATAATATCACGAAAGGTTGGCACTAATCCTAAGTCTGCCCCAACTCTTTTCTGAAACTTATCCTCTGGCATCATGTCTCTTAGCTCTAACTGAGCTGAACTGCGCCCTCCTTTTACTGCTTGCAATCGTTGTAACTCTCCGCCGGGTATCTCAAGATTGCCGGTAATGGCTCGTAGGATGCAAATGGCTCGAGCCGTTTGGAAATTATTTACATTGCTATCAATTGCATTTCCCCATGCAATGCACGCTGGCTTGTTTAAGGCGTACAACCTAGCTGCTTCGATGATTGCTTCAGCATCTACCCATGTTATCTCCTGTACCTTCTGAGGGGAATAGTCCTGAACATGAGCTTTAAGCTCATCAAAGCCAACTGCCCAGTCATTAACAAAGGTCTTATCAAAAAGGCTTTCGTTTATTATGACATTTATCATTCCCAGGGCTAACGCCAAATCTGTGGCTGGCCTCACTCGCAGCCACTGATCCGCCCTCTTTGCCAGCCCTATTTCCCTGGGGTCTACCACAATTAACTTTGTACCTCTATCTATGGCCTCGAGGATATCTTTATAGTAGTAGTGATACGTTTCTGCATGGTTTACCCCCCAGATAATAAGGCAGTTAGGGGGATATGTATAGTCAGGATAAGCAGCGCGATATCCACAAGTAACTCCCCAGGCGCGTGATCTGGGCACATCGCAAACCTGCCCCTGGTCGCAAACATTTGGCGTTCCAAATACATTAGCAAACCTCGCCAACCAACTATCCTGTACGCCTTTAGCTGCTCCTTTTATTACTGCTAAATGCTCAGCTCCATAGTTATCCTTCACCTTAGTCAATTCATCGGCCATTATGTTTAGTGCCTCATCCCATGAAATCGACTTCCATTTGCCCTCTCCTCTTTTCCCTTCTCGTTTTAGCGGGTGTTTTAGCCGGTCAGCATGGTAAAGATACTCTAACGATGCCTCCCCCCTTACGCATAGCTTGCCTCTATTTACCGGGCTGTCTGGGTCCCCTTCTATTCTTACTGGCTTATCATCTTCCATATGTATCAATACGCCACAGCCTTGCCAGCAAAGCCCACAAGTGCTTCTTATTATTTTGTTCAATTTACTCCCCTTTCTGGGAAAAATGGGGTCCCCCCATTTCCATTTTCACTTAAAAATAAGAGACCCTTTTGTTTTCCTTGTTTGTTTAGCTATTGTCTTCCTGGCAGATCATATCTCGTAGACTCTTTGAATCAACTCATCCAGAATACGATCAGTAGGATTTTGCGGCTTTCTGACCTGAACCTTCACCGGCCGCGTTTGAAGCCAAAAAATGCTCTCTGGAAAAGACAAATCCTGATCAATAGCCCATTCCATATCCTGAGGACACTCCAGCGTCTTCTCTGCGGATTTGGCTACCCTGGAAATCTCAATAATCTCTTCATCACTGATGCAGGGCGTGTTTCGCATTTCGGCTGAAACATCCGCCCAATCAGCACCATTTTCCGTATAAACCACACATTTGAATTTCTTGCCCACATGCCTGGCGCCTATCTCCAAATTCTCTTTATCCACCAGGAAACCGTCAACACTCTCCGCACCACTCACCACGCCCTCGCCCAGGCCCCAGTTGGCCTCCAAGATGATCTTCGAATCATCACCCGTCACAGGATCCACCGTAAACGCAATACCCGAGGCCCTCGCATTAACCATCTTGGGAATAGCTACACCAAGTTCATCCCCAAGAACCGGAAATCCCTTGTTGATTCGAAATGCCACAGCCCGCGCCGTGTAAGCGCTCGCCCACACTTTCTTTACCTTTTCCAGCACGTCTTCAATTCCACACACGTTGAGATAAGTCTCAAACATACCGGGCCTGCTCTCCGTTCCCGCAGATCTCACGGATACGGCCATATCCGGAATACCGACCTTCTCACAGAGCTCATGATAATAGGCGCTGATCTCGTTCTTGACCTCTGGCGGCAATTCTTTTTCCTGGATGATATCCCGGATCGTCTTGCTTATCTCTTCAAACAGGGTTATGCCTTTGTCCTTGAGCTCGCCCAGATTCTCGATGTAGCGGGACATCTCTTCTTCCGCCCCCGTCTCACGAATGAATTTCCGGTACATATCAAGGGATAAGGCAAAACCCGGAGGGACCGGTAAGCCCATCTTAATCATCTCCCCGAGATTCGCACATTTTTTGCCCACAACGTCGTTGTGAGTCTCCCCCAACTCCTCAAACCAAAAAATCAACTGCTCCACTTCTCACCTCCGGCTCCTCTTGGTCCTCGCACTTTACTTCCTCCGGGAATCAATTAGAGTTTATTTATCTAGAATATAAACGGTGCCTTCAGTTCCATTAACCCTTATCCTTTGGTTATCTTTGATCTTTGTCGTCCCCTCAAAGACGTTTATTACTCCTGGTATGCCAAAATCCCGGGCAACAACGGCAGGATGGCAAAGGGTTCCTCCTCTGTCAATGACTATCCCCTTTATGCGGCCGAAAACAGGAGTCCACGCGGGGTTCGTGGTTACAACGACCAGGATATCTCCATCCTGAACCTTGGCAAGGTCCTCATAGCACAGCGCAATTCGAGCTGGACCTTCGGCTACGCCTGAGCTGCAAGGCACACCATACAAATCAGCCTTTAGCTCCGGCCTAATCTCAGGCATTTCTCCCACTCCTAATTTTATCATGATGGGCGACCTTGAGGGCATAAGATCCATTCCCACAGCTTCTTCCATGCTGGCCCGTGTGGTAAACAGCGGCGGGTTAGGCCTTGTCTGCCACTCCTCCCACTCTTTACGCCTCCTATTGGTTATATAGCGCAAATCGTGGATTTCAGGGACCATCAAGACTCTCTCGATCTCTTCTGGATTAAGGAAAAAGACATCCTCAGGACGATCAATGGTCCCGGCTTTAACAAGCCGTCTTCCTATCCCCAAATAGCCGCGACGCATTAGAGCCTGGCTATATAACTCGCAATAGAGGTCATGTTCCTCATTGATCACCCCTGCCTTTTGAGCGAGCCGCATAAGGGCGAGGATCCATTCTTTGTCCTCTGCTGGCACTTTCTCCATGAAGGCCTCTATTGCCTCTTCCCGCTCCTTTACTATTTTTTCACTTACCTCATCTAAGACAAACTTTCCCCCTTTTGCAAGGTAACCCGCAATGATGGATATAGGTACGCTAGGCTCTTCAAGCCAATATGGGTCTACCAGTTCATTCATCCGCACCATCCTCCACCCCTCCACATTCAAGAACTCCTGGAACTTTTCCAGCCATTCCCTGCCTGGTTCACTCTGCTCCAACATCGGGACCACGCTTTTGGGATCCTTATCTAGAAAATTATCCGCTAACCCCATTTCGGAGGCGAGACGACCCAGTTCCCAAAGCTGCCTATCAACCTGATACACTTTGTTATCAAAACCCCTCATCATCTTTTGAAACTCAGGACTTTTGTCACTGATTCCAAAACGGGCTTTACACAAATCTTCAAATAGTAACCAAGCACTAAAAGCGGGAACCAGAACCAGGAAGTGTATCTCCCACATCCTCCAATACATAGCGGTAAGATCCCAGTGATGATGTATTAACTCATAGTTTGTTGCCTCATCAAGATTAATGGCTTTAAGATTCTCGTATAATCCCACAAGTTCTTCCCTATATTTGCTCCAGATACCATCGAAATCCTCAATATAAGGGCGTAGTGCTTCCCTGTGTTTTGGGGTACGCTGCTTTATCTCCTCCTCATCCCTGATACAAATTATAGCAATATATGAGCCCCCATCCTTATATCTAAGCTCCGTGCCTTTATAGGCAGGTTGGCTCAGTTGAGCAGCAGCGGACTTCTGTCCATGGCTACAACCTCTCAGCCAGAACCAAGCATACAGCGGAGTCCAAGGCGGCACAGAGTGACTAACATCCAAAAACCAAGAAGGCCACTCCTTTAGGTCAATTTCCTCATCAAAGTCGAAACCCGGTACGTGATCCCACAACTTTTCTGTCATCTTAACCCCTCCTTTTAGCTTTATACTGTTTGTATGCCACATTAACTTTGACGGACTCGTAAAAAGTCCGTCAACAGGCCGAGGGCGGGTAAGCCCCGGCCTGGGGTGAGGGTGGAACCATTTGAATTTACTTCAAATGGCGGGGGAGAGGAAGTCCTTCCCCGCCTCGCAAAAAGGCGCAACACGACTTTTTGCGAGGTTATCAACTTTAGATCGTTAAACCTACCAGGGTCACCTCCTTTCTCACTTTTCTTGCGTTTCTCTGTAACTCCGCTAAAGGCCTGGGCATTATT
The DNA here is from genome assembly GCA_964513115.1 of uncultured Desulfobacteraceae bacterium. GTDB lineage: Bacteria > Desulfobacterota > DSM-4660 > Desulfatiglandales > Desulfatiglandaceae > JAFDHL01. The sequence goes on from CAZENC010000009.1 coordinate 23,007, forward strand.
TCCCAATTCTCCTGTAAAAACTTCGGTGGCGTTTTAAATAAGAGACCTTAATAATACAAGCCATCTTATCCGATGTCTGTTTCTGGTAATTTTGAATAATACTCCCCCACCAAAAAAAGTTTTTTTAAGTATTTTTTTTAGCTGAGAGCTTAGTTTTCTGCACTGCAGGGCGGGAATATATAGCTTTACTCTTAAGAGAGTTAATGCACCTTAGTTTATCAGGCATTATTCAAGCGGTGCATTCATTGTCAGAAAAGGGGCCAAAGCTTGTCCACATCATAAAATCAAATATTACAACTTCTTTTCATCATCGGCTATTATTAACTTTCCATTATGTAAACTCAAAACAATGCCATTAATTTATGCAGGCAATAGTAGCCGGTTCGGTTTTGATATTAATTGAAGTCTTTAACTTTGCTAGTTTAAATATAATTGAACTAAGTCTTCAATTATAATCCCTAGCATATTTCGGCCTCTTTTCTGGGATTTTGTCCTTTGATTTTAGATATTATACTTGTTTAAATTTTTCATACTGTTTCCTATTTGTCAACAAAAAATGACCGTTTTTCAGTTAAAAATTGAATGTGCATAGTTTTTAATGGATTTTAATAATGTCCGGTTAAGTTTTTGCATAAGATGAACGACGATTATTTTTAGGACGAAGGATGCTTGACCGTTACCTCGAGTGTGCCGGCCTTGTTCATAACAAGGGGAATATATAAAAAAGTTGAACATGTATCTTTAAACGTTTCGAATTTAACCTCCATGCCGTCAAGGGTCAAACTTTTGATCGGACTCTGTCGCATACGCATACACAGAGAGAACTCCATAGGAAGATCCCTTCCAAAATATCGCATCCTTGCTATGGTCGTTTCTTGATCTGGCATCTCTCGCTGTGAAAGGCTGA
>CAZENC010000010.1:0-22750 GCA_964513115.1 uncultured Desulfobacteraceae bacterium
TGGCTTTTGCCCAGCCCGGTGTTAGCAAGCATAAGAAGGGAGTGGTAGTTCCATGCGTCGCCATTAGCGAGAGCCTTTGACGCAGAATAGGCAAACTCATTTGATCGACCTACAACAAAGCGGTCAAAGGTGAAACTGCTGTTTAGGCGACCCTTTCCGTTCCTCCTGCCGCCCGGTATATTGGGGAGGATAAGCTGTTCGTTGTAAGGTGTGCAATTGGAAACGGGGCTTTTTCTTTCAGGGGTATTGGGCTGTAAAACGAGAACGACATGCAATGCACCCGCTTTATGGAGCTTGTGTTGTATGAGGTCAAAATAGTTCTCCATAACCCAATTGCGTGAGAATTTATTGGGACAGCCAAGCTCAACTGTCTTGTCCTTTTTTTCAAGAAAGGAAATGGTGTTTATCCAGAGAGAGAAGCTGTTTTTCGGCAACTCTGATCGTATCTGGTTTTTAATTTCATCCCAGGTGGATCTCATATTTTGCTCCGTACCATCACCTCTGGTGACGTTTATCGGTGAGATATTACAAAGTTTATAAATTTTTCGGACAACCGCGACCGGATTGGTCGTGACAATATTAAGCTATTTAGGCTAAATGAATTGCTATGACTTTAAAAAACAGGCCGTGAAATTTTAAATGCAGTTTTACATTGTCGTTGTGGGATACGTCAAAGGGTGTTGCCGGAATAAATTATTTACCTATAGACATTTTTTTAACATAGGATAACCTGCAACGATCACAAGGAATTTTTGGGGTCATTTAATAAACTATCGAGAACAAAGGCAAATTTACAAAAAGATATTTTTGCGTAAATTCAGTTGTTTAGAAGGTAACAGTTGCGTGTGCAAAACATTTTAAACAATGACGATCTCCTAATTCCTTTGTTTTTTGCAGTTTTTTGTTGATTTTCATTTTGTTAAGGTTCATTTTTTGGTTTAGTTGATAATAAATATGAGGCGTTGATTTTTAGGCGCACTTCTTGCGTGAGGCCTTAAGAAGGTGTTATGTCTTAAAAAAATATCAGGCAACATGTGTTTCTAGAATTTTGGGCAAATATATACTAAAAAAAATGAAAAAATTTTATTTTTTGCATGCGTGGGGTAAAATCAGTTGGCAGGGAAAAAAAGGATTGCTTTATTGGCTGGTGGTTGGTCACGAGAACGTGAAGTTTCCTTAAAAAGCGGTGAAGCTGTTTACAGGGCCATTGATAAGGGCAAATATGATGTGATCAGATATGACCCTCGGGATGATCTGCCGTTGCTGATAGAAGCCAAAAAGGATATAGACCTTGCCTTTATACTGCTGCATGGGAAATATGGCGAAGACGGCTGTATTCAAGGGCTTATGGATATTCTGGATATACCCTTTGTTGGCTCGGGCGTCTTGTCCAGCGCCATGGCCCTTAACAAAAAGGTCGCCAAGCGGGCCTATAGAAGTATAGGGCTCGGGGTAGCAAAAGATATTATTTTTAGACATGGTGAAGATTTCTCTATTGAGGAATGTGTAGAGGCGCTTGGTGCTGAAACTGTAGTAAAGCCGGTTTCTGAAGGATCAAGTATCGGGATGTCCGTTTGCCGTAATTATGAGGAACTTGCTGCCGGGATTGAAAAGGCATTGCAATATGACAGGGAAGTAATGGTTGAAGAATATATTGGTGGCACGGAGATTACCTGCTGTGTATTGGGAAATCAGGAACTGGTCACTCTTCCCTTGATAGAGATTGTGCCTGATGCCTCGTATCGATTTTTTGACTATAAAGCAAAATATACGACTGGTGCAACGCAGGAAATATGCCCTGCGCGAATTTCCCAGACAAATACAGAAACATGCCAGTCTTGTGCGAAAGCCGCGCACGGAGTCCTTGGATGCAGCGTATGGAGCAGGAGCGATATGATTATTCGGGATGAAAGCATTTATTTGCTGGAGACAAACACTATCCCGGGCATGACTGAGAATAGCCTTTTTCCTTTGGCGGCGCGAGCGGCCGGGTTTTCACTATCGGGACTACTCGACGAGTTGATTACACTTTCACTTGACCAAACCGGTTCCACAAGTTGATTTGTCATTTTTTGTTTTACAAACATTGATGGACTCGTAAAAAGCTATGAGATGCCGCATTGCGGCACTGTAACCGAAACTATCTTGATAAGTTAGTTGAAAGTCCATCAATCCCGCAAAGCGGGAGGGTGAGGGTGGAACCATTTGAATTTACTTCAAATAGATTAAACGATCCTTCCACGATAAGCGTTAGGCTGTTTGGGCATGCGATAATTGGATAAACCCATGATATATCTAGGAAAAAGCACGATACGCCGGGCAAAGCCATGCACGTCGGAGCTTGGCACCAGGGTGATAGATGTTTCACGTGAAACATTGATTTGCCTTTTCAAATATCCCCTATTGTGTTATCAAATCCCACAACTGATAGTTATTTAATAAGGACACTATGATTCAAATGCCGCTTAGAGGCGGCAGGATTGTGCGTTTTAAAAAGGGGTTTTGTCGATTTCATGGGACATATCATTTCCATTTCCAACCAAAAAGGTGGTGTGGGAAAAACTACCACTGCCGTCAATCTTTCTTCTTGCCTTGCGGCGGCGGAGAGATCATGTCTGCTGATTGACTGCGATCCACAGGGAAATGCCACGACCGGTCTGGGAATTGATCGGTCAAATCTTGAAAAAGGCCTTTATGATCTGCTGACTAGGTCAGTGAAAGATGAGGAGGTAATTACCGAGACAGGCCTTTCCGGGTTGCACCTGATTGGGTCAACCGCTAACCTTGTCGGGGCAGAGGTTGAGATGGTCTCCATGGAAGAAAAGGAGTTCCGGCTTAGGGACGGCCTTGCAAGACTGAAGCAGCGGTATGACTATATTTTTTTGGACAGTCCGCCGTCTTTGGGGTTTTTGACGGTTAATACGCTTGCTGCCGCAGATTCTGTACTTGTTCCGCTGCAATGTGAATACTATGCCCTTGAAGGCCTGTCGCAGCTTTTGAAAACTGTTCAAGCGGTTAAAAGGGGTCTTAATCCAGGCCTTGGCCTTGCCGGAATCCTATTAACCATGTATGATAAACGCAATAATCTTTCACAACAGGTGGAAGACGAAGTGCGGGAACATTTCAAAGAGCGGGTTTTTAAGACGGTCATTCCACGAAATGTTCGATTGAGCGAGGCTCCGAGCTACGGCAGACCAATTCTTCTTTACGACATACGGTGTAAAGGAGCCCAAAGTTACTTGGCTCTTGCAAGGGAGTTGATTGGAAGGGGAATAGGATAAAATGGCAAAAAGAAAAGCCCTGGGAAGGGGATTGTCGGCCCTAATTCCTGATGCCGAAAAACTGGAGACTGTCGAAGGTCAGTTCTTCCAGTGCCCTATAGAACAGATAGAACCGAATCCTTACCAGCCAAGACAGGAGTTCTCCGCCTCGGAGCTGAAAGAGATGGTGAACTCGGTTCGCGAAAAGGGGATTATAACACCATTGTTGGTAACCAAGTCAAAAAATGGTTACCAGCTTATTGCAGGAGAACGCAGATGGCGTGCAGCGCAAAAAGCGGGCCTTGAGCGGGTGCCCGTTGTTGTAAGAGAAGCTTCTCCAATGGAGTCGTTAGAACTGGCACTTGTAGAGAATATTCATAGGAAGGACCTGAATCCTATTGAAGAGGCGCTTGCGTACAGGAAATTACTGGAAGAGACCGGGGCTACCCAGGACACCCTTGCAAAAAGATTAGGAAAGGATCGTTCTTCAATAGCCAATCTCCTACGGCTTTTGAATCTTCCCGTATACATTCAAAAGGATGTGATCAACGGTCAGCTGTCCATGGGCCATGCTCGGGTGGTGGCAGGACTAAAAACCCGGCAAGAGCAAAAGGCCCTAAGGGACATAATTTTAAGAAAAGACCTTTCGGTTCGTCAAGCGGAGGCGATTGCAAGAAAAAGAAAGGCATTTGTGCGTTCAAATACGAAACTCGCTGAACTGGATTATTACATGCAGTCCCTGTCAGACAACCTCAAGAGATCCCTCGGCACCAAAGTTGATATCAAGAAAAGGGGAAGGCAGGGGCGTATTGTGATCTATTTCTATTCCGATGATGAATTGGATCGTCTCTTGGAGCTACTGGCCTGACTTTCTCTCCCTCCATTTCCTTTCTTTTCCTTTGACCAATCTGTGAATATTGTCCATGTGTTTTATACAGATAAGCGCGGCGGCTATCACCGCCCCTATTAAAACAGGCAGAGGCTTCCCAAAAATTGTAATCAGGATAGGCATGGCAGCCGCTGAAGATATGGAGGCCAAGGAAACGAAATTCCATTTGTATACAATAATGAAAAAGAGGAGTACGGCCAAGAGAGAGGAAAGCGGGGATATTCCCAGATAGATACCCAAGGCAGTGCCGACACCTTTCCCCCCTCGAAATTTTAGGAAAAGAGAGAATTGGTGGCCCAGTAGAGCGGACAGGCCCACGGCAGAAAGCCCTAATTCATGGCAAGGAGCAGCTTGAGAAGTATAACGGGCAAAGAGGATTACGGGAATGAAACCCTTGAGCACATCAAGGAGCAGGGTAAGAAGACCCCATTTGATACCAATTTCCCTGGCTACATTGGTAGCCCCGATGTTTCCACTGCCCCGGTTGGTGATGTCAATATGGGCTGCTTTTTTGGAAATCAGTTTCCCAAAAGGCACTGAGCCAAGGAGATAGGCTGCCGGGGCCCAATAAAGTAACTGAGATACCATCGTAACTCCAAAAGGGTTTTTATGAAAGATCAATGCCGGTCAAGGTGATCGCGTGATTTTCTTCTTGTGAACGCTGGGGTCCTTTATAATTCTCTTGTTATTTGTAACCTTTTATTGGAATATGAGGATATATGTATTAGGCAACGTATGCAATTGAATTTTGTGGTAACGTTCAAAAATGTTTGCATTTTATGCCTACTGTAAAATGAATTCGTATCCCATGTGAACAGTTTTGAACATTACCAATTGTTTGGGTGAAGCCGTGAGATTAATGGTTATTGACGGGCAGGGTGGCGGAATCGGCGCCACGATCATCAAGGGACTGAGGGAATCCATAGGGAATGACCTGGAGATCCTTGCCCTTGGTACAAATTCCATAGCCACATCAAGGATGATGAAGGCCGGGGCCAACAGGGGCGCTACGGGTGAGAACGCCATTGTACGAACGAGTCAAATTGTGGATGTTATAATTGGGCCGCTAGCTATTATAATGGCAAACTCGATGATGGGGGAAACTACGCCACAAATGGCCACGTCGGTGAGTTCAAGCGATGCGAAAAAGATTGTGATCCCATTGACGCAGGAAAACGTAGAGATTGTAGGGGGTTCAGGGGAGCCGTTGCCCCATCTCGTGGCCCAGGTTGTAGAAATTATCAAGGAGATGAACAAAGATGTGTGAATCAACAGCCTATGTATTGAAAGAAGGGAAAGAGGAAATAGTCCTTGAGAATGTCGATTTTCTTGAAAATAGCGAAGAACAGGTAAAACTGGTTGATCTGTTCGGAGAGGAAAAGATCGTCAGAGCCAGGGTGAAGACCCTCTCTCTTGTGGATCACAAGATTGTTTTGGAGCCGCTGTGATATTAGCCGTGGTTTTACACCTCCGGTTTCATGTATCATGTGGAGTAGCTCCGTCTAAACCTCATTGACCGGATATGATTTTTTCTGTTCTTATCCCTCCTTGGATGTATTTCCGTATCTATCATATTTCAGAATCATCATGGTCCATAAAGGATTTAGAACTAGGTAGCAGATTTAAATGGGGAGCATTTTTAAGTGTTTGCGGAAGAGTTAGATAAAACGTTCCCTCCTCCACCTTCCCCCTCTTTAGGCAACCCTTGCCATATATCCGGCATTTTATCAAGAGCTCCTTAAAGGTTGACTGAAGCTGCCGTTCATTTAGGACGCCGCTTTTTATAAGCTTCGCAAGGGACTTGATCCTAAACCTGTCCATGCCCTTATATCGGGCTGACAGTTGATCGGGATTCCCGCCTTCCCTCACAACAAGTGGCCTTTTGATCAAGTACACTGGATAGCGGCAGGAAATCCTTAACCACAGGTCGTAATCCTCACAGGCGGGCAGGGTTTCATCAAAGAGGCCGGCTTGTTTTAAAACGGATCGTTTTAGCATAACAGCAGAAGGACTGACTAAGCACAGTTTCAAGGACGGCACAAATATGTCACCGGATGGCTTTAGGTGTTTTTTTTGGGGATTGACCCGGCGTCCGTTTCTGACCCAGATCTCTTCGGTCTGGCATACAAGCACCTTTGGATTGCGCTTAATAAAGGCAATCTGCTCGGCCAGTTTTTCCGGTAGCCAGTAGTCATCGGAATCGAGGAAGGAAATGAATTTTGCAGTGGATTTTTCGATGCCTGTGTTTCTTGCCGCCGATACTCCCAGGTTTGAAGAGTGATGTATATATTTGATTTTATTTCTAAATTTAGCCAAAGCATCTCTTGTGCCATCCGTTGATCCATCATCGACGACAATGATGTCAAGGTCTGTGAAGTTCTGGGAAAGGACGGAGGAGACGGCTCGGACAACCTTTTCGGCCCTGTTGAAGGTGGGAATGATAACGCTTACGGTTGCCATAGCATGGCCTGCCAGATGAGTGCAAGGAATCCCGCTAAGAAAAATGTGCCTTCCACCAGGGCCTCTAAGGTTGTTCCGGGATATAGCCAGCGCCTTTCATATGATAAAAGGCAGAGAGATAAAGCAAATAGGGGGAGCAGCATGACAAAGGAAAAGGGACCGACCAGGTCCAAAACCGGGCTAATTATAAGGATAAATGCGCTTAACAAAAGGCTGATCTTAAGAAGTGCCAGTGTCTTTTTTTCACCTAAGATAATGGGCATGGTTTCTGTTCCTACAATCAGGTCTCCCTGGGCCTGAAAAAGATTGAAAAGAATCGCTCTGGCATAACTCATTGAAAATACGATCAAAGCTGTTACTATTGCAGAGGGCCAGACGATTCGGGCCATATCCAGTAATGGAAGAATCGTTATGATCGCCACCCAGGCAAGCGATTCGGAAAGACTCCTTGAGCCGGGAATGTCCTTTATCTTTGCATAGGTGTACCTGTGTCGAAAACGTTCCGGAATAAAGGGAATGCTGTACACGATTCCCAAAAAACTCAGGCCGCTCAATGCCAGAAGAGTAGAGAGGCCGACACTTAATGAAACGGCGAGTGCCCCTGCAACAGCGGTTATGGCCGTCATGATCAAGAGCGGTCTGTATTTCTTGAGGAAGGCTGCACTTTCAGGATCGTTATAGGCGCTGGCCCCTTTGTCCAGGAAGCGGTTTAGGACATGCATGGCATAAATATAGAGGAATGTTATGGCAGGAAACGTGAAACCCGGGTTGTGTTCCAATATTATGGAGGCGGCGTAAGAAAATGAAAAGGCACCGCATGAGACAGCAAGGTTGGTCAATACCAGAAATTTGAGAGTTGGTTTTATCCATCTGAATAGAGGAGACTCGCTCCGTGAGCGGATGCCTTCTATTTTTCTAACCACATTTTTAATCATCCAGTTGGGAGTTGATGCCCCGGAAGTTACGCCAATGATTTCCATTCCGGAAAGCTTTTCTTTTTTAAGGTCCTTTTCGGTTTCAACATGAAAAGTTGGCAAACCCACTTCTCTTGATACCTGGGCGAGTCGCTGAGTATTTCCGCTATGGTATCCTCCCACTACTACCACTGCATCAACCTGTCCAGCAAAGGATCTTATCTCTTGCTGTCGTTCGTTGGTGGCATCACAAATAGTATCAAAGACAAGCACCTGCGGGAAACGCTTTTTGAGTTCTTTAACAACCTCATGGAAATTCTGCTGGTTCTGTGTTGTCTGAGCAACTACGAATAAACGGTCCAGGTGGGGTAATTCGGAAACGTCTTTTACGTTCTTAATTACGTGAACCGGCCCTTCGCTACACCCCATAAGTCCTATGACTTCAGCGTGATCCCTGTCCCCTATAATGAGCGCTGTATAGCCTTTACGGGTATGAGAGCGGATAATGGCATGGACTTTCGCGACCCTTGGACAGGTGGCATCAATTATGTGCAGTCCAGTTTTTCTGATATTCTGCCGCATTTGGGGTGGGATGCCATGGGCCCTGATCACGATTTCGCCCGTTTGGAGTCCGGCAAGATTTTCGATTGATTTAACCCCTTTTGATTCAAGAAGGTCAATGACCTGGGTGTTGTGAATCAGTGGGCCAAATGTATAAAGCGGCCCTTTTCTTTTGTTTGTCTCTGCGAGCACCATCTCCATGGCTCGACGGACGCCCATGCAAAAGCCTGCTGTTCTTGCCAGTTTGACCTTCAATTCGTATTTTCCTCCAAACTAAGAAAGTATTGATCCAATGTCGACATCAGAGTATCACAATTGTTGATTTGGGTTATGGAGTCCCGAAAGCGGGCACCGTGGGGAAGACCTTTTGTATACCGCAGAAGGATACCCCTCATCATGAATGCAGCCCGATTTTCACCCTCAAAAGTGGATAGGAGTCGAAAATGGTCCTCAATAAATGCCCGACGTTCTGATAAAGTGGGTTTATGTATCGCCCGTCCATTTTCCATTGCCGCAATCTGTCTGAAAATCCATGGGTTGCCGGCGGCTGCCCGGCCAAGCATTACGCCGTCGCATCCAGTTTGATTCTTCATCTTTATTGCAAGGGACGGGCTGAAAACATCTCCGTTACCAATAACAGGAATCTTAAGCTGTTTCTTGAGTTTGGAGATAACAGTCCAGTCAGCCTTTCCTGAAAATCCCTGTGTTACAAACCGCGGGTGGATGGTCAGGGCATCAACACCAAGGTCTTCTATGATATGGGAAATTTCGGATGTGACGGGTTCGTCGGCAGACCATCCGGCCCTTATTTTGGTGGTCAGGGGAACGGAACAGGCCTGCCGAACAGAAGAAATAATTTCTTTTACCTTTTCTGGCATCCGGAGGAGGGCACCCCCGGCCCCGGTCTTCAGGACCTTCTTTGCGGGACAGCCCATATTAATGTCAACTATGTCAGCCCCTGCAGCAACAACTATTTCGGTAGCCTCAGCCATGACCTCTGGAGTTGTACCAAAGATCTGGACTGCCAGAGGTTTTTCGTCTGAGTGGCTCTTCAAATAACGGAGGGTCTTTTTTTGGCCTTTAATTAGACCCATTGCGCTGACCATCTCGGTGGTGACAAGAGCAGGTCCCAGTTTTTTGATCATGAGGCGAAAAGGCAGATTTGTTATGCCCGACATTGGGGCGAGGACAAGCCAGTTTTTCAGTTTCAGGGATCCGATAGCCAACATGAGATAATTTTAGATTAGTTGTTAGACAAATACAACACCCAAAGAAAGGTACAAATGCCTATCATAAGGCGAGTATATATTTTGGCACAAAATGAGTACAAAAGAAGTGAGGGTAATGGACTTTAGCGGTAATTATATACAGTTGTTAGGAAAGGGCTTTTTTATCAAGGCTGTTTTTCAAGGTAATCGCACCGACCGGACAGATTTCAACGCAGGAAAGGCATTTATCACAAGAAAATTTAATATCGTTGGAGGTCTTTTCACCGTAGAAGGTGATTGCTGTATTAAAACCACGCCTCGAAAAGGCCAAGATAGGCTGTCCATTCTTAGCTTTACAGACATGAATGCATTTACCGCACAAAACGCACCTGTTGGGATAATAATCCAGAATGGGGTGCTCCTCGTCTATCTCAGGTTCTCTTAGAAGTAGTTCCAGGTTTTTTGGTTTTAGACCCACCTTTAGGTATTTGGCAATACGCTGTAGTTCGCATTTCTTGTTAGCAGGGCAATGCGCGCAGTCCACATGGTGTACAGACAGAAGGAGCTTAAGGGACGTGCGTTGTAATTGTCTGACGTCCGAGGTATCGGTCTTTACTACCATGCCTTCTTTGACACGCACGGTACAAGAGGTTACCGGTTTTTGCTCGCCCACGATTTCAACGAAACACATCCTGCATGAGGCAGGGGGGTTATCCATTCCATTAAGATAACAGAGGTTGGGTATATAGATATTGTTATCGAGGCAGGCCTGAAGAAGGGTAGTACCATCTTCCACCTCAATTTTTTTGTTGTCTACAAGGAGTGTAACCGTTTTGTGATTTGTCATTTATCGCTTGTCGCCTTAAGATTTTGGATACAAATAATTATCAATCGCCGGCAATCAATTATTATCCGGTCGTTCAATAATAGGAGCTAGTTCCGGTGGAGACACCTTTATTACTGCATTATACTCCGGGGGGCATGCAACCATGCACTCACCGCATTTTACACAGAGACTCTGGTCAACACCTTTTTTTCGGTTGCCGGTCGTAAAGATTGCTTCAACAGGGCAGCTTCCAACACATGCATCGCAACCACGGGCGCATTTATCTAAATCAATATAGAAGGCAGTAAGCGGCCGGCACATACCGGCAGGGCACCGCTTGTCCTTAATATGGGCCTCGTATTCATCACCAAAGTACATAAGGGAGGTAATTATAGGGTTGGGAGCTGTTTTACCCAGGCCACACAGTGAGCCTTTTTTTATATCTTGACTCAGTTGTTGTAATTGTTCCATGTCTCCCTCGTGGCCTTCCCCTTTGGTTATGCGGTCCAGTACATTGAGAAGATGGCGGGTTCCGATACGGCAGAAGGTGCATTTGCCGCAGGATTCATTCTGGGTGAAATCAAGGAAATATCGCGGTATGTCTACCATGCAGGTGTCTTCATCCATAACGACCATACCGCCTGAGCCCATCATGGCTCCTGCTTGCGTAAGGGAGTCAAAATCAATGGGTGTATCCAGAAAATCTGCAGGCAGACAACCTCCGGATGGTCCTCCGATCTGTACTGCCTTGAAGGCCTTTCTTTTTGGGATCCCGCCGCAGATATCGAAGATAAGTGTCCGGAGAGAAACCCCCATGGGAATTTCTACCAGACCGGCATGTACGACATCCCCTACCACGGAGAAAATGGCAGTTCCGGGACTTTTTTCTGTACCAGTCTCCCTGTACCAGGGCGCCCCCTTCTCTAAAATAGGTGGGATCGAGGCCAGGGTCTTAACATTATTAATGACAGTGGGCTGTCCCCCAAGGCCATTTTGAACAGGATAGGGAGGGCGGTGCCGAGGCATACCTCTGTTACCTTCAATTGATTGGATCAGGGCTGTTTCCTCTCCGCATACAAAGGCCCCTGATCCTTTGAACAGCTCAATTTCCAGGTCAAAGGCAGTGCCCAGAATGCGTTTGCCTAAAAGCCCAAGCTCTTTTGCCTGTTCAATTGCCTTTGCAACTATTCTTACTGCAAGCGGGTATTCCGCTCTGACATACACAACGGCTTTCCGAGCACCCACGGCGTAAGCGCAAATAGCCAGGCCTTCAAGGATCAGGTGGGGATTGCTCTCAAGGATGGTCCGGTCCATGTATGCCCCAGGATCTCCTTCGTCTGCATTGCATATAACTACCTTGTGCTCTCCGTTGGCATTCCTAGCCAACTCCCATTTTTTACCGGTGGGAAATCCAGCGCCGCCTCTCCCTCTCAGGCCGGAGTTCTTTACCTCGGTGATAATGTTCTCGGGTCTGAGTTTAAGCGCTTTGACGAGCGTTGAATACCCGCCCTCGGCAATATACTCATAGATATCTTGGGGGTCAATAAGGCCGCAGTTCTTCATAACCACCCGTTTTTCCCGGTTGAATCTGGGGAAATCTGTCACCGCGGGAATCAAGTCGTTTTCTTCCATTGCGCCGAGTAAATGCTCGAACAGCGGGTCCCCTTTTTGCAAAAAGGACTTTACCAGCATCTTTGCCTTTCCGGGACTGACCTGATGATAAAAAATCGGCGGGAATCCAGGGTTGTCTATGATAACTACCGGTTCCGCATAGCAGTGTCCTATGCATCCGACAGTATGTATTCTGGCCTCAATCTTTTGTTCAGTGAGCACTTCTTCAAAGGCGTTTTTTGTGTCAATTGCGCCTGAGGCAATGCCGCAGGTAGCCATGCCAATGTGAATTTTTGGAACGCCAGCTTCATTGAAGGCTATTTGACGCCTTTTCGCCTCTTCATAAATGACGGAGAACAACTGATCCAGGTTTTCATTACTGGTCAGATTCATTTTCCTGTTTTTTTCTTTCCTCTTTTTCTTTTTCAATCGTAAACCCGAGCATAAGTCCTTCCACTTTGCTGGGGGCTACATGTCCATGCGTAGTTTCATTGACAACAACAACAGGTGCCAGGGCACAGCAGCCCACACAGGCTACTCGCTCGAGACTGAATTCTCTGTCGGGAGTTGTTTCACCATGGGTAATTTCAAGTTTTCGTTCAAAGTTTTCAAGGATAATATCGCCGCCTCTGATATGGCAGGCGGTACCCAGACACACCTTAATGTGGTGTTTACCCGGTGGATGAAATCGGAACTGGTTATAAAATGTAGCAACGCCATAAACCTCACAGGTGGGAATTCCAAGGTATTCGGCAACCATTTTTATTGCTTCGGGCGCCACATAGGCATGGTTTTCCTGGATCATCTGCAGGATTGGTATTAGACTGCCCCTTTCTTTATCAAATGCAGGAAGTCTAGACGCGATGTCCTTCAGCATCGCTTCTTCTTGCGCCTTGATCTCCTCATCCATAGCGAATTCCTAACAGTTAGTGAACCGAACTTGGCTTGGGTGCATTTTTTTCTCCCAGCACTATATTTTTTCCATTGCGCCGTATACTCCCTCTATCCTGTCTCGAAGTAGAAAGCACAAACGTTCCAAAACTTTAAATCCAAGCTCGGCGTTATCTAGCATCATGTTTCTCAAATCAGAGCCTTTTATGGTCACGATTTTTGTCGGTTTTTGACAGGTGGCAGAGGACATCAGATTATGGGGTTCATCCAGAAGGGTGGACCAGCAACCAAAAACCCTCCCCTTTCCAAGGATACCGATGACAGCCTTCCCTTTGCCCTTGCCCAGGTCTATTGCTCTTTCTAAGAATACGTGGCCTTCCGCAATGATATAAAGCTGCTCTCCAAAATCGCCCTGGTGAAATACGTATCTCCCGGGTTCATAAGTTTCCACATGGCATAAGTCAGCTATTTTCTCTATACTGCTTTTTTCCAGACCCTTGAAAAATTCACAGCTCACCAGAACATTTTTGATCTCTTGCATAACCATTTGTAACCTCTTTGTCAAATTAAGGCGTTTTTGAAAATAAGTTTTGGAATTGTATAACACCCAGACGCGCAATTTGGAATTAAAATTCAATAAAAGAGTTTAAAACTGATGGGGGGATGAAATAGCGGAAAGTTAAAAGTCTGCTGCTTGTCGGTGGCAAATTTGTTTATTGCAGACACGGAGTTGGATGTGGTTATTCCTGCTTATTTGAATTGACAACGGTCAATAGGCCTTCATCTATGTCTTCTCCCTGAAGTGTCCGGCAGTTGCCCTCAAACAGTACTCCTTCGTGTATCACCACTATAGGTGCCTTAATATCTCCAAAAACCTTTCCCGGAGCATGAATCTCGACCCTTTCATCGGCTAAGATATTGCCGTGGAGCTCTCCATTAAGTTCAATGGAAGAAACGTGAATATTTGCTTCAACTATCCCTGATTTGCCAATAATAAGGGTTCCAACAGCTGAAACATCTCCCTTAAAGTGACCGTCTATGCGAATTGTTCCATGAAATTTTAACTCTCCCTCGAATTCGGTATTTTCCCCTAAAAAGGCATTCATTGTCTCTTTTTTTGTCATGTCGCAGCACCTCTATCAGAAATTGCCGACAGTTATTCAAAAACCAAATATCATGGTTTATTATACATAACTGTATATATGCACAAAAGGGTGAAACAATTCAACCTTTTTTGCGGTTTCTTAAAGAACCTCGAGCACGTTTATATCCTCACGGCGATGCGCCATTGCTTCCTCAATAGCACTTGGTGATCCAAGGATTTTTACTATACCTTCCTTTTTTACTTTCTCAAGAATATCGGCGAAAGTCTCAAAATCGGCCAGTTTTGTGTTCAGTATTTCATCCCTCATCTGCTGCCGGTCCTCTTCGGTATCGCCGGTTAAATATCGAAGCATGGAAGTGAATCCCTTGGCATCGGGTAGCATGTGAGCATCCAAGTCTCCGATGGCACCTATGATGCCCTTGGTCAGTTCTTTTCCCCCAAGGTTTTTACCAGATAAAAATGAGCCTGCTTGATCAAATGCCTTGAGTGTTTTTAGGATATTTGGGTCCCTGTAGGAGACAAAGGTCAGCACCCCTGAATAGCGGTCGAAAAGGCAAAAGGCCCCATAGGCACCGCCCTGCACTCGGACCTGTTCCCACAGCCATGAGTTGCGTAGATATCGGGTGATAACCAGCGAAGAGCCTTGGAATCGATATCCAAAATCGAACAGATTGGCTCCTTTGCCGACATAGTTGACTTTAGAGGGAATCGTCATCCCTTCGAAAGCTTCCGGACCCTCGGGAAACCAATCGGTTTCAGTGGCAACTGTTTCGGGCAAGGCATTTATTAGATCGTTAATATGGTTCTCAATACCGGACCAATTATTATTATCTAGGGTTATATTGAAAACCATGGAGTTGCGGTTGACCAGTATGCGAAGTATTTCCTCAAGAGTGGCAAGCAACTCGGGCCAGTTTTTTTCAACAGCACGAATGAGTTTCCTTAAGAAAAAGAGATAGCTTATCCCTCCCATTTGTTCTGCGGCCCAGTGGGCCTCGCCGAAGTGGGCCCGGAGGCGTAGATTGACAAATTGATGACCACTTGGTATAAGCCCTCGTTCCGTCCTGGCCTTTTCTTCTAAAAGCATCTGCCTAAACCGTTTCTGGTCGTCCAATCTGACCGTAAGGAGAATGTCCTTAAAAATATGGGCCAACTCTTCTGTTTGGTTCAGCATTGCCTTGCCGCGCAAGAAGAGCCAGGCGGCACTTCGTTTGGTATGTTTCACGGTTGAGGTGAAGACTTGTGAACGAATCCCGCCGGTTTTTCGGCTTATGCGTTGGGTCAGCGTGACAAAATCTTCTTTTTCAGTGCCCATTTCAACGAGGGCGCGGCCGAAAAGCGGCAGGTATTGCAAATAGTTATGCGGTAGTTTATGCAGGTCAAACCCGATGTCAAGGTAGGCAATACCGTTGGTAAAAAGATCGTGAAGCAGTACAGTTGGTCCCTTTCGTTGGAGTCGGGTCAGGGGAATTTTTTTGTTTTTTCTTTCCAGGTCAGCGAGTTTTAGGACAGGGATTGTCTCAAGGGCTTCGGGAGGATCGGGTGTTTTCTGCAATCGCCTTAACTCGCGGGTATTTGCAATAACACTTTCAACTTGACTCGCACTCATGTCCGAGCGAGCCTTGGATAAACGCTCTTTTTCATCAGCCTCTTCCCTTTCCCGAAGAGCAGGATCCGGTTCTAGGGTCAGAGCAGTACAGTGGAGGTTTTTCAGAAAGAGGGTATCTATTATTTCTTCAAAAAAAGAATTGTTGGATTTGACTTGGGCTTTTATGGAGGCAAGGGGCGCTTCAAATCCGAGCAGGGCCAGGGGATCGCTATCATAGAGCCATGTAGTCAGTGATCGCAGCATAAGTGAAAGACCCCGTGGAAAGTGCCCGGTATTATTTTCTCGCAAACGGAATTCGATAGTGTTCAGCGAAGCTTCTATGGTTCGAGGATCGATCCCTTTCCGCGCAAGGGTTTCTAAGGTTTCCTGAATGAGGCCTTCGATTCGATGCACATTTTCCTTGTCAATACCCTTAAGACCTGTGGAGAAATAAATCTGACGCAATTCTGTCACAAGGCCTTCACCTGCAATATCCTCACCCAATCCCGAGTCGATCAATGCCTTCCTAAGAGGAGATGCCGGCATACCTAACAGGATATACTCGATAATGCGCAGCGCAAAATTTGTTTGAACATCTCCGGACTCAGCGAGTACCCAGTTGAGAGTAAACATGCCCCTTTTTGGTTTTTCCCTTCCCTCATCTCCTACTATAAATGAGTGGACAGTTCGTCTTGGACGATCAAAAGGAGGCTGCAGCTGGATCGTTGAATTAACTTCCATGTGCTCGAAATTTTTCAGAGATTCATTCAAGAGTTTCAGGCGCTCTTCAGGATCATCGTCTCCATAAAAATAGATCCGGGAGTTGGACGGGTGGTAATAAGTTCTATGAAAGGCCTCAAATTGCTCAAAGGTGAGATTGGGTATCTGTTTGGGGTCACCGCCGGAGTCAAAGCCATAAGAATTATCCGGGAAAAGGGATTGAAGAGAGTATTCGGCAAGGACATTCTCAGGTGATGAATAGGCACCTTTCATCTCGTTGAATACCACACCCTTATAGATTAGGGGACTGATTTCCTTTTCCAATTCAAAATGCCAGCCCTCTTGCTGAAAGACGAAGGGGGTAAGGCGAGGGTAAAATACTGCATCCAGATAGACATCAATAAGGTTATAAAAGTCCTGAAGATTCTGGCTGGCTAAGGGATAACAGGTTTTATCAGGGTATGTAAAGGCATTCAAAAAGGTGTTAAGGGATCCTTTTAAGAGCTCCACAAAGGGCTCCTTAACGGGATACTTTTGAGAGCCGCATAGTACAGAGTGCTCCAGAATGTGAGCCACCCCAGTTGAGTCTGTGGGGGGAGTTCGGAAAGTAATGCCGAATACCTTGTTTTCGTCATCGTTGGAAAGGGACAAAAGCTCTGCGCCGGTTTTTTGATGGCGATAGAGCTTGCCCAGGGTTTTTAATTCCGTAATGGTTTGTTCGCTTATCAGCTCGAAGCCGTGGATAACTGTCATTTTCTGCTCCAGGTATTGGATATCTTGATCATTTGTTTCGTATAATTTTAATCTAATCTTTTAGATTCAGGACCTATTGTGACAAACACGAATTTCTTAGGCAAAATTATTTTTTTTGCTGCCCGTTTTATGTCATTAAGGGTGACCGCCTCAATATCCATGATATACTGCTTAAGGTAGTCATAGCCCATACCGTAGAGCTCATCAAGGGCCATACGCATTGCCTGACTATCGTTGGTCTGGAGCCCGATTTTAAGATTGCCCAACAGATACCTTTTTGCTGCTTCCAGTTCTTTTTCTGACAGGCCTTTTTTTCTTACTTTTTCGAGTTCCGTGAAAATGCCGGTTTTTGCTGCTTCCAGTTTGGACGGATCACATGCCATATAAACGCCAAAAGTGCCTGTTTCTAGGCCGGGCCTGCGAAAAGCTGTTACCGAATATGCGAGACTCCGTTTATCCCTGAGCTCAAAAAAAAGCCGGCCCCCTTGACCTGAAAGTGCTGTTTCAAGCAGGGCCATGGGGGCATTATTTTTGCTCTCAAGGCTGGCGCCCAGATACCCTATGGCAAGATGGACTTGGGCCTTCGGCATTTCCAGATGGGCTTTCCTGATTTGCGTTAATGGTGGTTCAGGTCTAATTTCTGGGGGGTTATGGAGAGGAGCAACAAACTTGCCAAAAAGGCTTTTGATGCAAGGGACAAGCTGATCCTTATTGACGTCACCCACTACTGCCAAGACAAAGTCAGAGGGTGCGCCATGAGATCTGTACCAATTTATCAGATCCGATTGTTTGATAGACATAATACTTTTCTCGGTTCCTGTCCGCGGATGGCCGTAAGGGTGGTTTTGGAAAAGTGTTTTATTGAAAAGGTCGAAAAGTTGATCTGTTGGACGATCCTTTTTGGCATTTATATTAGCCAGTATATCCTTCCTTACCTTCTCTATTTCAGGTTCCGGGAATGCGGGATTTAGCAAGACGTCGGAAAGCAACTCGAGACCCGGATAAAGGTCCTTGCTCAAGAACTCGGCCGAAATGCCGAAGCTGTTCTTTCCTGAAAACCCTGAAAGAGTACCTGCCCAGGATTCAACGGTTGATGCAATTTGAGCAGCCGTCCTCCTGGTTGTGCCCCGCGTAATCATCTCGGACACAAAGCCGGAGATACCCCAGGGCTGGGGTTCCTCAAGACGGACTCCTCCGAGAAAGACAGCCCAGATAGATACCACGGGCAGGGTGTGGTTCTCCTTAACGAGGAGCCTTAGGCCGTTTCCAAGAGTAATTTTCGAAGGATTCCTATCTGATTCTCGGTAATCTTTCTTTTTAAGGAATGCCGCGCTGCGGGCCTCTGAAAATATGGCGTTGATCTGCTGTTCGGACAGGGTAATGTCCGCTTTTTTGGGTGCCAGGATTCCTATGGAAAGGTTTTCCGGCCTGAAATAGGTGCCGGCCACACGTCTGATATCATTTGCGGTAACGCGTTTCAATCGCACCAGATGTTGATCAGCATGGTGCATGTCACCGGTCATGGTTTCAAAGAAGGCCAAAATCCTGGCCTGTCCTGACATGTTTTCCATGGCGAAGATAAAATCGGCTTCAGCAATTGCCTTTGCTTTTTTAAGGTCCGGGGCAGGGAAAGGTTCCCGGATAATCCTGTCAATTTCGCTTTCAATGGCCTCGAGGGCATTTTTCAGATTTTCGGGACTCAAAGTGGCATCAATGGAGAAAATCCCGGGATCTGACAGGGCATAAGACCCTGCATCTATATTGTGGACAAGGTTTTCTTGCATCTTTATGTGGCTATAAAGCCTGGAACTTTTCCCATTTCCTAGGATGATTTCGATAAGATCAAGGGCGGGCATGTGGTCGTGGGTTAAAGCCGGTATGTGCCAGGACATATCCAGATAGACCTGTGCGACATCTTCATTCCGGACCAGCTTTCTAATGGAGGTCTGGTTCGGTTCCATTGCTCTAGCCGGGCTTTTTCCGGCCCTTTGGGGAAAATTTTTGACAAGCCCCTGGATGGTTTTCAGGGCCTGATCTGCATCAAAGTCACCTACGGCAACCAGAACCATATTGTGGGGCGTATACCATTTGTCCATGTAGTTAAGAATTGCCTGCCGGTCAAAGGAACGGATTGTTTCTTCATATCCGATGATAGGTCTTCTATAGGGATGTTTTTTGTAGCAAAGTTTCATCATGTATTTTGCAAGGCGGCTGCCGGGGATATCCAACGATCGACGGTATTCCTCCAGGACAACCTCTTTTTCCCTCTTGAGCTCTAATGGATCGAACAGGGAGTGTTGTACTGCATCCAGCAGGACGTCCAGCCCGGTATAAAAATGAGAGCTGGCGATTTCCACATAGTAAACTGTTTTGTCAAGGGAGGTATAGGCATTGATGTGCCCCCCGGATGCCTCAATTGTTCTGGCAATTTCCCCGGTCTTTTTGGTAGGCGTTCCTTTAAAGATCATGTGTTCAATAAGGTGGGTTATACCGGCCTCTTTTTCTGTTTCATTAGCGCTTCCGGTTTTGACCCATACCTGGATGGAAACAACAGGTGAAGCGTGGTTTTCCTTAAGTATTACGGTAAGCCCGTTTTCCAGGGTGAATCTCCGGGCACCATCGGTCACGGAGGCTGCTGCAGCATCAGGTACGTAGCAAGTGGCAAACACCACACAGGCTAAGATAGAAAAGGCGAGAAATGCCTTTTTGTTGTACAAAAAAAGTTTCATAAAGGTTTTCAAAGGATTAGTCCTCCTTAATTGTAATAGTCTTAGATGTTGGGTTGTTTTTCCTTGACATACAATATATTGTATCTACAATATTATACCTGTGGAATTCGACACGTCCTATTTTTAAATGACATATTATCGAAGTCCAGCCGCTAAGAAAAGTTATAAAACAGGGCTATCTCCTGTTGAATGATACCTCTGTCGGGATTTTTGTTGCCGATGAAACAGCTATTTCACCTTAAAGATCGAATTCCTATATGGGTTCTGGCAGCAATGAGATATTGCCATGCTGTTGTCTTTTAATAAATAACTAATATTAACAATAATCACAAAAAAAATTCCATCAACCACTGATTAGCTATTTTTAAGGAGAATGTCCATGGGTCAAAAAGGGAAAATTTTGGTCACAGAAGAGGGTAGCTTTGATTTGGCCACCTACAGGTGGGACGACCACCGCTTTTCTGATCTTTTGGTCAGGGAGAACCCCATTAATACGGACCAGGCCATGGACATCAGCCGGTTTTTGCGTGAAGAGATTGCCAAGATGGAGCTCCGGACCATCACCATGCCAGTTATAGAGAAGATTATTGAGGCCAAGCTGCTGGAATACGGCCTTGCCGAGACATCACCGGTTCGCCTGAACAGATCTATTTTTATAAAAAGCGGTCTGGTTCTTTCCGAAAATGCCAAGAGGGTGCTGGAAAGGAGGTACCTTAAGAAGGATAGTAGTGGCCGCGTTATTGAGAAGCCCGAGCAAATGTTCAGAAGAGTGGCCCGTCATATCGCAAAGGCGGAGAAAAATTACGGGGATGACTCTCACGTTAAGAAAACGGAGGAAATATTTTATGAGATGATGACCGAGTTTAAATTCCTGCCCAATTCTCCTACCCTAATGAATGCGGGACGCAGGTTGGGTCAACTGGCAGCCTGCTTTGTTCTTCCTGTTGAAGACAGCATGGAGGGGATCTTTGATGCCTTGAAAAATGCGGCGCTGATACATAAGTCAGGAGGAGGAACCGGGTTCTCTTTTAGCCGTCTGAGGCCAAAGAGAAGCCGGGTCGGTACAACCGGAGGGGTTGCCTCAGGGCCAGTCTCTTTTATGAAGATCTTTAATACTGCCACCGAGCAGGTAAAGCAGGGTGGCACTCGCCGGGGTGCCAATATGGCCATTTTGAGAGTTGATCATCCAGACATTGAGGAGTTCATCTATTGTAAAAAGCAAAATAAGGAACTGAATAATTTCAACATATCGGTTGCCGTCACGGACGCTTTCATGGAAGCCATGAAGAATGAAACGGCCTATGAACTTATAGATCCCAGGGATGAAAGAAGAGTTGGAGAATTAAATGGTGCAAAAGTGTATAAGTCTCTGGTGAAACAGGCATGGGAAAACGGGGACCCCGGCATCATCTTCCTTGACAGGATTAACAGGGATAATCCCACCCCGTATTTAGGTGAAATAGAAAGCACAAACCCCTGTGGTGAACAGCCATTACTTCCATTGGAGGCATGCAACCTCGGGTCTATCAACCTTGCCAAATATGTGCTCGAGGAGGACGAGGAACCTGCAGTAGATTATGCGGGCCTGAAGGACATTGTCTGGCAGACGGTTCGTTTTTTGGATGACACTATTGATGTGTCCAAATACCCACTGCCGGAAATTGATAGAATGGTGAAGGGAAATCGTAAAATCGGGCTTGGCGTTATGGGATTTGCAGACATGTTGTATCAATTGAGAGTGCCATATAACTCGGAAAGGGCCCTTGAAATAGCTGAAGAAGTGATGAGCTTTATTGAGAAAGAGTCCCACGAGGCATCAGAATATCTGGCTGATGAGAGAGGCGTTTTTGCAAATTTCGATAAGAGCATTTTCAAAGACCGGGATGGTTGCTCGTACAGGAATGCTACCACCACAACTATTGCTCCTACCGGAACGTTGAGTATCATTGCCGGGTGCTCCAGCGGCATTGAACCGCTATTTGCCCTGAGTTTTGTTAGGCACGTTATGGATAATGATGAACTTTTAGAGGTAAATCCCTATTTTGAAAGAGTAGCAAAAGAAAGAGGTTTTTATAGCCGTGAACTGATGGACATCATTGCCAAAAAGGGAAGCATCAGGGATATAGAGGGGATTACGGAGGATGTGAAAGAGATCTTTGTAACAGCCCATGATGTAACACCCGAATGGCATATTCGGATGCAGGCAGCATTCCAGAAGTATACGGACAATGCGGTTTCAAAGACAGTCAACCTGCCACGGGGTGCTACGGTGGTGGATGTGCGAAAGGTCTATGATCTGGCCTATGAGCTGGGCTGCAAAGGGGTTACCATTTACAGGGACGGGAGCAAGGAAAACCAGGTGCTTTCGTTTGCCGAGGAAGGTGCTCAAGAAGATGTCTTTATGAGCGCAGTCAAAGAGAGGCCCGAAACCTTAGAGGGTTTTACCACCAAAATGGTGACCGGGATGGGTAACCTTTATGTTACGGTGACGGAGTATGAGGGAAGGCCTTTTGAGGTATTTGCTACTATCGGAAAGTCAGGGAGATCCACAACGGCCAAGACAGAGGCTATTGGCCGGCTGGTTTCTCTTGCCCTCAGGTCCGGGGTGGAGGTAGATACGGTTGTGGAACAGTTAAAGGGCATTGGCGGGGAGCATCCTGTATTTCAGAAGGATGGGTTGGTTCTCTCCATACCTGATGCCATCAGCCGTGTGCTCGAGAAAAGGTATTTGCAAAACAAGGCCCACCGAAGGGGGCGAAAGCATGAAAATAGTCTTTTGGGGGAAACCTGTCCTGAATGCGGCCAGACGATCAGTTTTGAAGAGGGCTGCATGACCTGCCATTTCTGCGGCTTTACCAAATGCGGGTAAACTGCCGTATCTCGACTGCACATAAATACCTGCCTTGCGTTTGGCTACACCGTGCTTGATCTTTTCCTCATCAGTTTCGTAGCCTTTTATCTACATAATATACATTGTATCTACCCTGTCCTGTTGTTTTAGAAATTCAAGCTGTTCATCTATGAATCACTGTGCAACCCAGTAATTTCCTAACTGGAAATTACTGGGGCTGCATGCTCTAATCGAGCCACTTTTCCGGTGGTGTAACCAAAAATTCTTGCAGAGGAATACCCTGAGCTCCCACAAGCAGTTTTCTTTTTACCCTGAATTCTTTGGAGAAAGCCTCAATACCTGGAAGACTCGTTTTCCGGAGGTTGCTTTTTACCTCGATGGCGA
>CAZENC010000011.1:0-22125 GCA_964513115.1 uncultured Desulfobacteraceae bacterium
AATTTAACCAGCAGATAATTTTTTAATTGGGTTCCTCTTACAATCGAATCCTCGGTTATTATGAGTCTCTGATTTTTTATAAGAACATCGGCCGTCACCTGCTTCATTAATGCAACCAGATCTCTCCTTTCCTGACTCGGAGGGACATAACTTCTTGCCCAACCGGGAGTATATTTAAGCAAAGGAGTCTTTAAAGGAATTCCCGCCTCACATGAATATCCAAATGCATAAGCGGTACCCGAATCAGCTACTCCGGTCACGAGATCAGCTTTTACATCGTCTTTTTTTGCCATCAATTTGCCGGAATCTTCCCTGAACTCTTCCACGTTTTTCCCCTCGTATTCCGAAGCCGGAAAACCGGTATACACATATAAAAAAGTACATAGACGCAAATCATTACCCGCTTCTTTTAATACTTCAGCTTTGTTTTCATTCAAAAGCATTACTTCTCCGGGACCGAGAAATTTCTTTGTTTTAAAACCCAGATTCTTAAATGAACACGTCTCCGAAACTACAATCTTAGCTCCCTTTCTTTCTCCCAATACTAAGGGGGTTCTCCCGTACTTATCTCTCACGGCATACAAACCCTCTTTACCGAGAAGGAGAAACGACATAGAACCATCGATCTTCGATTGCATATACTCTATTCCATCGAGTAAATCTTTTCCTTTATTAATAAGTTGCGCCACGAGTTCCATCTGATTCGGACATCCATTTACCATTTCGGAGAAAATAGCCCCTTCCGATATTAATTTATCAGCAAGTTCAATCTGATTATTTATAAAACCTGTACCACAAATAGAATATTCTCCGAATTTAAGCCTCAATATAAGGGGCTGCGTATCCCTATCACTTATAACTCCGATGCCGGAATGACCCCGCATACCGTCATAATCGATATCCTCGACAAATCTTGTCTTGAATTGAGCCTTTTCTATTGTGTGAATTTTTTTGTGTATTTTTTCACCATCATATATCGCCAGCCCTCCGAATGAAGTCCCCAGATGCGAATGATAGTCGGTCGCATAAAAAAGATCTTCTTTACAATCGTTTTTTGTAACTATACCAACGATTCCACTCATTTTTTACCTTCCTCCCCTTTTGCATTAAAATGAATTTTTATTCAACTATATTCAACAATATATCAGGGGTTATTGTTTTGGCAAGGTCTGCGAAATTAAGATTTTGGGATTGGAGCAAAAAAAAGAAAAAATATGATTATGCGAAATTTTGCCTTTTCTATGTATTCTTTTTTTCTCTATGTTTTTTGTGGTTAGTCCTATTAATTTATAATTTTTTGTTGAAAATTTGTTAAAATATTGTCAAGAAATATAAGAACAAAAAAACCCTTGACAAACTATAAAAAATCCGTACGCTGTCTTTTTATAGCGATGGAGATAAGGATATCTTTTCCCGGAAACAATTATAGTCTATATTCCTACTTACATGTATAACCAGTGGAATCTTGAAATATTTATTATTGCATATTTTATCTATGGAGTCCAATTCTTTTTAAGGTAGAGCTATGCCGGAAGAAAAGAAATTTTCTGCGTCTCAAATATCTCTTCCAAAAGGTGGTGGAGCTATTCGGGGGATTGGTGAAAAATTCCAGGTTAATCCCGTTACAGGGACAGGTTCTCTCAGCGTTCCAATCTACACCACCCCAGGCCGCTCCGATTTCTATCCCAAACTTTCACTTTCCTATGATACAGGTAATGGTAACGGCCCCTTCGGTATGGGATGGAAACTTTCCATCCCCAGTATAACCCGAAAAACAGAAAAAGGATTGCCAAAATATACAAATGAAGATGTCTTTGTCTTGTCTGGTGCTGAAGACCTTGTATCTTTTCTTGACGAGGAGACAGGAGAGCCAATCTCGTATAGCAGAGGCGATTATGAAGTGAGCCTCTATCGACCGCGGACTGAGGGTTTGTTTGCCAAAATAGAAAAGTGGGTATGTGATGCGGATATCCACTGGAGAGTAACCACGAAAGATAATGTTACCAGCATTTACGGCAGAACTAAAGGGGCCCGGATCTGTGATCCGGATAATGAGCAGCATATATTTCAATGGTTGCTTCAGGAAACACTTGACGATAGAGGAAATCACGTTCTTTATGAATATATGCAGGAAGATCCTGACCTTGAAAGAAAAAAGATTTATGAAAGTAATAGGCGCTATACGCAGTGTTATATCCGCCGTATTCTCTATGGAAATACTTCTGAGAGCCTTGATCCTGATGCCTGGGTAGGCCCAAAGAGAATATCATTACAGAGTCAAAATGGTTCTGAGTTAATCGAACGCCATTATCTTTTTGAAGTGCTGTTTGATTATGGGGACCTGCCTCTTCTTCCTGAAATTCCTTATGAGTTGCCGGCATCCGAAGAGACAATCCCGGAAGACTTTCCTGTTCGCGATGATCCTTTTTCTATGTTCAGAGCGGGATTTGAAATCCGTACCCTGCGTCGTTGCCGAAGAGTACTAATGCTTCATCACTTCAAGGAGCTCACTGGAGCCCCACTTGTCAAATCCTCTGATTTTTTCTATGAAAACAGCACAGATACAAAGCTTTCCTTTCTTACATCGTATAGAATTACGGGTTACCGCAAAGATGTGGACGCTTACAGAGTCTCATCTATGCCGCCTGTAATGTTTACATATTCGGAGTTCCAGCCGCACAAGCAGCGATATAAATCTGTTGAGGCTGAGGGAGGGGATGTGCCTCCAAACAGTCTCAAAGATCCAAACTTCGCACTCGTGGATTTATTCGGGGACGCTATACCGGATATTTTACAGATAAATGATAGCGGATATTACTTCTGGCAGAATCTTGGGAATGCAAAACTTGACCGGAGGAGGCTGCAGTCTTCTGTTCCAAGCGGTCTTCCGGAATCTTTTAGAGGAGCAGCTTTTGGTGATATGGGAGGTGACGGACTTATAGATCTGATTGTGGAGGCACCGCCTATTTCAGGCTTTTTTGAGGCTACTCCTGCTGGCACATGGAAACCCTTCAAACGCTTTGAGACTTTTCCCAGCCTTAACCTATCCGATCCAAACGCAAGGCTTTTAGATCTTACAGGTGATGGTCTTTCTGATGTTCTTGTAACACGTGATAATCATTTTCTATGGTACGAGTGCCTGGGCGAGAAAGGTTATGCAGAATCACAGCAAGTTGATCGTATCCATGATAAGGATGAATTCCCTGATATATTCTTTGACGATATATCAGGAAGGGTGCGCCTTGCCGATATGTCTGGTGATGGACTGAATGATATAGTCATGATACACGACGGACATATTGACTACTGGCCCAACCTGGGGTATGGCCGTTTCGGAAAACGCATAAGCATGGCCAACGCTCCCCGGTTTGAATATAACTTTGATCCGAGGCGCCTTTTTCTCGCGGATATAAATGGCTCAGGTTGTGCGGACCTTGTGTATGTGGACGTCAACAGTGTTCATTTCTGGTTTAATCAATCAGGTAACGGGTGGAGCGACAAGCTGACTATCTTCGGAACACCATATGTAGCTGACTCCGGCAATGTACAATTTGCTGACTTTTTTGGCACAGGCACAGCAACGCTTGTATGGAGCTATGACTATAATTTTCAGCACGGTAGCAACTATAAGGTGCTCGACCTGTGTGGTGGTATAAAACCGTATCTTCTTACTGAAATGAGCAATAACATGGGGGCAACAACACGCATCGAGTATGCCTCCTCGACAAAATATTACCTTGAAGACAAAAAGAATGGAACTCCCTGGGTTACCAACCTGCCTTTTCCGGTACAGG
Organism: uncultured Desulfobacteraceae bacterium; assembly: GCA_964513115.1. GTDB lineage: Bacteria > Desulfobacterota > DSM-4660 > Desulfatiglandales > Desulfatiglandaceae > JAFDHL01. The sequence goes on from CAZENC010000011.1 coordinate 3,795, forward strand.
TGGTGGAAAAAGTAGAAGTTATCGATCACATCAGCAAGACCAAATTGGCTACAAAATATAAATACCATCACGGTTATTATGACGGCCGTGAGCGTGAGTTTCGAGGTTTCGGTAGGGTAGACCAGTTTGATACCGAGATATTTGAGGGTTTTGTACAATCCGGCCTTCATGGAGATGCAAGTCTTTTTGAAAATAAAGATGGAGCATATTATGTTCCACCAATTGAGACGAGGACCTGGTTTCATACCGGCATATACTTTGATGAGGAAAAAACCGGTTCTGATGAAACATCTTTTTTTGACTATCGTGAACTGACGAATAAATACTGCAAAGAATATTATAAAGGTGACCCGGAGGCGTATAGACTACAGGACCATACCGTAGAAACAGAGGACACGCCACACGAGGCTTTCCGTGCCTTAAGGGGAGCTATGCTCCGTAGTGAAGTTTACAGTAGAGATAGAAGCAGCAAAGATCGGCATCCCTATCTGGTAACGGAAAATAATTACTTAGTAAAACAACTTCAACCCAAGGGAGTCAATAAACATGCCGTTTATCTTTCTACTCAGGAAGAGAGTTTGTCCTTTCACTATGAACGTAATCCTGAAGACCCGCGTATGGCTCACCAGGTAACTCTGGAAATTGACGATTTTGGAAACATAACAAAATCGGCTGCCATCGGATATCCGAGACGCACACCGCAATATCCGGAGCAGTCCAAAACGTATGCAACCTGTACGGAAAATGTTTTTACAAACAAACCAAATGAAAGTGAGTGGTATCGCATTGGAGTACCGGTTGAAACACGAACCTATGAAATAACGGGCTTACCGTCACTGACAGAAGATAAACCGTTATATACTCAAGATGATTTACTTGATGCATTACAGAACGCTGCAAGTATTCCCTACGAGGACAAACCGAGCGAGGGGGCATTGCAAAAACGTCTTATTGGGCATGTACGTACCCTCTACCTTAAAGATAATCTTACCGGTGCACTGCCGTTAGGTGATGTAGAATCTTTAGGTTTTCCTTATGAAAGTTATAAGGCAGCATTTACGCAGGGTCTTATTTCAAAAATTTACGGTGATAAGCTCGATGAAAGCTTACTCGGAGACGAAGGTAAGTATATCTTATGGGATAACCTGTGGTGGATTCCGTCCGGCAGGTCATTTTTCTCTCCTGAACCTCATGCTCCTGACAGTGTATTTGCTAAACAACATTTTTACCTGCCTCATGGCACGATAGATCCATTTGATAGTATATTTCATATTAGCTATGACCGTTACGATTTATTGATTGTTGAAACAAAAGATGCTCTTAATAATGCAATTTACGCAGAGAATAATTACCGTACCCTGCAGCCTGAGCTTGTTACAGATCCCAATGGCAACCGTTCGCAGGTAATCTTTGATACCCTGGGCATGGTTGTCGGAACGGCAATTATGGGAAAAATAGACGAAATTAAAGGTGATTCACTCGAAGGGTTTGAGGTAGACCTTAATGAAGATATAATTACGGCTCATATTGAGAACCCTCTCGATAATCCGCATGCTATTCTTAAAGGAGCCACAACCCGGCTTGTTTATGATGTAAGTCGCTATTATCGCGAGGGTAAACCCAATGCTGTTTACACCCTTACACGCGAGATTCATTGCGCAGACCTCCAGGAAGGTGAGCTTGCGAAAATACAGCACAGCTTTCTCTATTCTGATGGTTTTGGCAGGGAAATTCAGTCAAAGATACAAGCAGAAGCAGGTGATATAAATGGAAATTATGCGGAATATCGCTGGGTAGGCGCGGGGTCAAAAGTGTATAATAATAAAGGAAAACAGGTTCGGCAGTACGAACCCTTCTTCAGCGACACTCACCTTTTCGGGATTGAGCAGCGCGGAGTAAGTCCAACTATTTTTTATGATTCATTAGAGCGAGTGGTTGCTACTCTACACCCCAACCATACCTATGAAAAGGTAGTCTTTGATCCCTGGCAGCAGGAAACCTGGGATGTGAATGATACAGTGTCCCAGCCCAATCCGGAAAACGATCCTGATGTCGGACACTATTTTGATTTGCTGCCCGAAGCAGATTATATGCCCACCTGGTATGAACGGATGATTTCCGGCACATTAGAAGAGCAAGAAGCGGCTGAAAAAACCATGATTCATGCGGCTACCCCTACCGTTGCGCATCTCGATACGCTGGGTAGAACCTTCCTTACCATTGCTGATAACGGTCTGAATGAGGAAGGAGATCCTCAAAAATATGAAACCCGTGTTGTACTGGACATTGAGGGAAACAAGAAGGAAATAACTGACCCACGTTTAAATACAGTTATGCAGTATAGTTATGATATGCTGAGCAATCAGGTTTATCAAAACAACGTGGATACAGGAAAGCGCTGGAGTTTCAGTAATATTATAGGTAATATATTTAAACAATGGGATGAACGAAATCATGAATTTACTTTGACCTATGATAAACTTCGCCGTCCTTGTGGGGTGCATGTAACAGGAGGAGATGGCCCTACACCCCTGAATAATTTACATGAAAAGATTAACTATGGAGACTTTGAGGGAATGACCGAGGCAAAAAGGGATGCTGCCAAAAAACTAAATCTCATCGGTAATCCTAAGGAACATTATCATACCGGCGGAAGAGTAAAATTTAAATTATATGATTTCAAAGGAAACCTTAAAAAAAATACCATTCAACTTTTAAATGATTATAAAAATCTCCCGAATTGGACTGACGATAACTTGCAAGCTCTGCTTGAACAGGAACACTTCGATACAGAAGCAGAATATGATGCTTTGCATCGAGTAACACAAACAAAAACACCGGATGGGAGTATTACTATACCAACTTACAATGAAGCCGGCTTATTGAAGAAAGTAGAAGTAACGCAAGATGCAGAAGCACAATTGTTTGTCAAAAATATCGATTACAATGAAAAAGGAGAGCGTACACGCATTACTTATGGCAATGATGTAGAAACTTCCTATGAATATGATAACGAAACCTTCAGACTCATACATTTGAAAACAAAACGTGCCAACAATTCTTTTCTGCAGGATCTTTACTATACCTATGACCCGTCAGGTAATATTACACAGATAAAAGATAAAAATATCCCTGTACATTTTTTCAATAATGAAAGAATCGAGGGTGTTTCGAAATACAAATATGACCCGCTTTACAGACTAATTGAAGCTTCCGGAAAGGAACACATCGGGCAGGTAGATTTCGGGAATAATGACAACTGGAATGATTTACTTTTCTTAAAAAAGTATAGTTCCGGAGATGATATGGCATGGCGGAATTACACCCAGTCTTATAAATATGATGAGGTGGGTAACATTATGCAAATGAGACACATTGCCAATGGCGGAAGCTGGACAAGAAATTATGAATATTCCGATAACGATAACAGATTGATAAAAACAATAGTTGGTGTAAATAACAACGATTTTGATTATTCTCATCATCCCCGGCATGGATTTATAACCGGTATGCCCCACCTTGAGATTATGGAGTGGAATTGTAAAGAAGAGCTTAAGGCAGTGGTAAAACAGAGAAAGGAAGACGGAGGCACACCTGAAACCACTTACTATGTTTATAACGCAGATGGCCAGAGAGTAAGAAAGGTGACGGAAAACGCCGCAGAACCCGGTAATACTCCCTCTAAAAGATGTGAACGTATCTATGTGGCAGGTATTGAAGTATATCGTGAGTATACCGGTGTACATGCCGGCCTGGAACGAAAAACTTTGCATTTAATAGACGACGCAAAGCGTATTGCCATGATAGAAACTCGAAATGATGTTGATGATGGCTCACCAAAAAAGCTAATACGATATCAAATAAGTAACCGCCTGGGTTCTACATGTCTGGAAACCGATGACAGTATTGATGCCCGCGTGATAAGCTATGAAGAATATCATCCTTACGGCACAACGGCATACCAGGCAATGAATGCGGATATAAAGGCTGCCGCAAAACGTTACCGATACACTGGTAAGGAAAAGGATGGGGAGACTGGATTTTATTATCATGGAGCGCGATATTACGCACCTTGGATAGGAAGATGGATAAGTCCGGATCCGCTTAAAAACGAAAGCGTCCCTCCGTATGTTTATGTGGCAAACAATCCCATCAATTCTCTTGATCCCCTCGGCTTGCAGGAGGAAAAAATTAAAGAAGTCCAGCCTGGCTTTTGGCGAACACCGGAATCGAAGCCCGCTCAGAATAAACCTTCCCCCGCAAGCAGATTACCGAAAGATTTGCGAAGTCCGGAAATGCGTGAGCTCGCAGCGAAGTTTAAAAAAGATCCCTTTTCGTTTGAAGGATTTAAAACTCTGGTAAAAGGTGCGGTTAAAACATACTCCGGGACACCACAGACGCCTGAGGGAAGGCCGTTAACTTTTTCTGAACGATGGTCCATGTTTGCTTCAAATATAGAAGTAGCGAGCCTGTATTCGACAGGCCTTGGTCAAAACACTGCGCTAAAGATTGCGGGGCGCCCTTATGATGCTGAAGCGATCGGAGAGGAGACAACTCAGAACGTTTTTGCTTTTGCCGGCCTTTTTCTTAGGGGTGCTATTGCGTACCAATCGTATAAATCATTTACTTCAGAATTGAAGGCTTCGGAAATATTAAGGTTGAGTCAGCAAAAGAGGTACCAGCAGGCACAACAAACATACAATTTTGCAATGGAGGGCGCTTTACCAGGAGAGAGTGCTGGACTTGCACGGTCGATAGAGTTTATGGCGTGGGAGAATTGGGGCTTGTCCTCCACACAATTTAAGTATTCTGGGGTAAGAGGTCTGGATTTGGCGTTCGAAGGCTATGGTCAAAATCTTGGATTCCTTGCTACGGTGGAAGCAAAAAGCGGGGCTGTGGGATTAGGAAGTTTAAGTGTACCGAAGTCGACAATGATCGTTGGTGGGTTGAGACAGGGTGGGTATGGCTGGATTGGGATGGGGCTGCAAAGTTATATCTATTACGGTGGGGACGCTGTGGAACAAGCTATATACTTTTCGAACATGATGCGTAAAGGATTCCTTAAGAGTTTCTTGATTACTAGGAAAAGTGTCTGGGAATTGAAATTTCACGGAAACGTCAATTTTAAATTGACCCCTGGTGCCGCGAAGAAAATTCACGATTTCTAACATGCTATACATATGAGAAGATTTAATGATTTAAAATATAAGTGTTGTTTTTCAATAAGGAGGATTAACAATGGCTAATAGAAAAGGTCCTAAAAAAACAGATAAAGAAAAAAAGAAAACCAAGAAAAGTATAGAACGTAAAAAGCTCGTTTCCAAACCTAAACAGGTTAAAAAACTCGTACTAACAGATAAAACTAAACCAAAGAAAGTACCGGCCAAATTGAAGCCTCCTGGTAAGACAGGCCTAAAGCCAATTAAACCAGTTGAAAAATTAGAAATTAAAGAACTTAATACTCAAATTAAAAGAAAACTTATTTCAGATAAAATTATAGAAAAGTTAAAAAAGAAAAAAATAAAAACTTTTAATGATATTCGCAGAAATGGAGGTATCCCTCCCTTAAAAGATATATCATCTAAGGAGAAAGAATCTCTCAAGAGAATTACCGCCCACGCCTATTTGAGCCTTGTTTGTGATGATTTAAAGCTAAATCAAAAGCTAATTGACAAGGGTTTCAACGGAATCGCCGAAATTGGCGGAATGGGAAAAGGATTGTTCATAAAAGAGGCAGAAAAAGCAGGTATACAGAAAAAGATCGCTTCTCTTATTCATGCAAAAGCAAAGACGCAAATGGCAATTTTAAATAATATCTATACAGGACTGCGCGTTGAACAAGCAAACGGGCTTGAAACTAAATTACCAATTAATTTACCGCCAATATACCTTGACCAATGTGAATGCCGTGAATGTGAATCGGCGGTCAGTCCGCTTGCCTACCTGACAGACCTTCTTAATTATGTTATGGTACATGTGTTTTATAATAACGGGGATTTAAATGTAGAAACACTGCAGGATACTTTTCTTCAGTCTTTCGGAAAACTGACTACTTGCTGTGATGAGGTAAACAGAAAGGTAAAACAGGCACGTATCTGTATTGAAGTTTTGAGAGAGTATCTTAAGGAACATCAAATCATGCCTAACGATTTGCTGGAAGAGGGGATAAAAAAGTATCTTTTCTCTGCATATACAATAATGCTTAATAATATCGGAATATCTTATCAGGAACTGCGCCTTGCCAGAACGGCAGAAACGGAAAAACGCAAGAGTTTGGCAGACCGTCTTGGCATTCCTCTCGAGCATCTGGATTCTCTTTATCTGTCTCACGAGGCAATTACTGAGGAGAAACTGGAACAACTTTTCGGATTACAAGATACGACCCGTAACCCGCTCTCAGACGGAGCAAAACTCGGTGACGATTCGAATCAGATCGTGAAGTGGAAATTCTATGGTGTGGAATGGAACCGGAATACTGACATTAATGGAAATATATATACCAGGATAAAAAAAGATGCTCATAGTCCGGATTTTCTTAAGGTTAATCTATATCGCGATAAACTTCGTACGAAATCGGTTGCATATTGTAGAGTAAAACTTAGCGATGCTAAAACATTGAAATTCTTAGAAACTAATAATAGCGGGCTCTCTGGAAGTTTCGAAATGAATTTTTTTGCCAATTTTTATGCTGACTTTTCCGTCATCCCCGATTTTCTTAGTTGGCGCTTGCAGTACCTTCGTAATCTATGGTACAAACAGGATTGGCCGAGTGATCCATATATAAAAGAGCCGTCAGAAGATATGACCGAGCAAGATCTTCTGCCGATTATCGACCCGGATATTATAGGTCCTGAAGATTTCCGTGTAAGCAACACAGATATATCACCAATTTTCGATTTATGGATTAAACGGCGCGAATGGGTAGATGGACAGATACAGGAACTGGCTAACATGAAAAAAGTAATAACAGATGAACAGAATGAAGAGATTGAAATTCCGGATTTGGAGGCTATGTTCCAGCGCATGTATGAGCCTATAAGTTATCCATATCCCCTTCCACACACTATTATTCCCTGGAAGAATACGACCCCGCCTGAAGCTTTCGATTCGATAAATGACATACTCACAGAGGGAACAGATACCGAAGTTGAAAAGGCGATAAACCGAATAAAGGATGACCTCTGTATCTCTGTCGAATCATTTATTCGACTGCTGGAACTCCGTGACAAAGAACTGGCATGGGAAGTAGATCAGTCTAAAGAACAGTTTAATAGAGATGAATGGGAGGAATTCTATTCCATATTGGCGCAAGTACAGAAAAAAGTTCTATTTAATTTTTGGCGGCAAGAAGAAACCAATCTGGAGGAGCAACCAATTGACAATGAAAATATTCCCGTAGAAGTACTATTTAGTCCAAAGCATTTTTGGTTTTCTCTATGTGAACCTCAGGAAGGTATCTGGTCACCCACACTGCATGGACAACGGCCTCTTATTGACCCTGAAGTTACTAAGCTGGAAGATCTAATGACGGCCCCTATCGGTCTGCATGCTCGCAACGTTTGGCTTTCACGCAGTGAAACCATGAAAGCAATCAGAGAGGAAATAGAGAATACGTATGAGATCTCTGCCGAAGATAGACTGGAAAACCTGTTATTAAACACTTTAGGGCAGCCTCCCGATAACACAACATGGGTTGAGCTTGTCACACAGATTAAAAATGATTTGGACAGCCTTGATACGCAAACACGTGAAAATGCTAAAAAACAGGTGGAAGAAAAATTTTATATGTCGCTGGAAGACTTTGCGCATCTGGTAACCATTAAAATGAAAGAGGATGAACCTGGATTGGATCCTTCGGAAGAAGAATTGGAAACCCTTTATACAATACTTACGACCGCCCGAAAAAAGCGGACACTCGTAAGTGATTGGAAGCAAGAAGAAGAAAACGAAAATTTTTTATACTGGAAGATTTTGAAAGCTCGTCTTCCATTGTGGCGCAGCAGTATGGAAATTCGAAAGCTCTGGCAGTATGCATTGCGCACAAGGAGCAAAAAGCCGGTTATTGATCCGGATCTGATTGGAGATGATGATTTAAAAGAACCGACTCCAGGTAATGCGCCCCATGACATTCTGCAGGCCAGGAAAGAATGGATAGGCACATTAATAAATGATCTTAAAACACTTCGCGAAAAAGAATTAGCCTATATACTATGGGGCAGCCAGGGAAATCAAGGCGGACAGTTTCAAAATCCCAGAGGGGTAGCTGTTGATAGTAATGGTAATATATATGTTGTTGAGCGTTCAAATCATAGAGTTCAAAAATTTGATTCGACAGGTACGTTTCTTAAAAAATGGGGAAGTAGAGGAACTGGTGAGGGCAAGTTTCGGTATCCGCAAGGAGTAGCAGTTGATGATAACGACAATATATATGTAGTTGATAGCGTCAATAATCGCGTTCAGAAGTTCGATTCAGAAGGACAGTTTCTTAAAACTTGGGGCGTAAAGGGAGAAAGTGACGGACAGTTCAATAATCCGCTCCATATTACTATAGATAACAACGGATATGTATATGTTACCGACAGCTCAAACCATCGTGTTCAAAAATTTGATTTAGAAGGAAATTTCGTTACGAAATGGGGCTCACATGGTTCCGGAAATGGGAAATTTGATTCTCCGTTTGGAGTGGCAGCGGATATTTACGGAAACATCTATGTAACGGACGCGAAAAACTGTCGCGTTCAGAAATTTGATTCGCAAGGAAACTTTTTATTGAAATGGGGGTCCATTGGTGATGGAAGCGGTCAATTTAAATCGCCAGCCGGCATTGCAGTGGACAGCAACAATCATGTTTATGTAGCTGACTACAATACGAATTGTATAAAGAAATTCGATTCCGGCGGGACATTCCTGGAGAAATGGGGCCGTTTGGGAAACGAAGAAGGTCGTTTCAAGTCACCAAGCGGTATTACGGTGAATAGTAGCGGAAACGTCTATGTTGCGGAAAACGGAAATCATCGTATTCAAATTTTACTATTCGGTCCGGCCGGTAGCCTGCAGGTACTTCTTAAATATTCACTTGGTGTTGGTGTGAATAATATGACGAATCTGGCTGTTGAATACAAACAGGGTAATGATATTACTTCACGTCTTGACCAGCTCAATCTTAATATAGATGCTTTTCTGTATCTGGTTCGCGTAAATGATTTAATACACAGCGGAACTGAAATTCTTGAGTCGGAATGGAATGATGTCTATTCGATCCTGGTTCAGGTGACCAAACATCGTAATTTTACTGACTGGAAAAATACAGAGAAGGATAATGATATTTTATTATCCCAGGATTTCTTCCAAATCGCAGGAAACGAATTAGAATTACCCCCATGGCGAGCAGACAGGGAATCAAGGTGGGACTGGGAGGATAAGCTTGGCACACGTATAAACCAGGAAAAGAACACTATTACTGCTATGGCCGAGGCTGTAGATGGATGTGAGGAAGACACAATGACTATGCTGCGAGATACCCTCATCGATGCATCGGATGCAGAAGGGGATGAACTTGCAGAAAGGGCGAAATGGTTGACAGACAGACTTCTTATTGATTTTCAGGTAGCTCCCTGCCGGAAAACTACCCGTGTATCTCAGGCTCTTACCACACTTCAGAACCTTGTCTTTTCATTAAGAACAGGACAATTGGAAGAACCGCAGAATACGATATTTGAACTCGATCCTGAATATGAGTGCTTCGATGAGGAATGGATATGGATCGGTTCTTATGAGACATGGAAGGCTGCGGTTGGTGTTTTTCTGTACCCTGAAAATATACTGTTGCCGAGTCTGCGATATAATAAGACACCGGCATTCATTAAGCTTCTTTCCGACCTGCAAGGTCCCAAAAAGCTAATGCCGGAAAGAGCTCGGGAGATTGCCAAACTGTATGCCGATTATTTCAACGATGTCTGCCATCTGGAAGTCCAGGCGACTTGTATGGCGAAGACAACTATTGACGAAGGTGAAGATGAAACAAGGCAACTATTCTATATGTTCGCGCTAGGTAGAGAGCAAAAGAAAATCTACTGGTCTCACTTGAAGCCTGCGATTAGTATCTCTGTAACAACAAAAACTTTTTGGGAAGAACTGCCAATTAGTGAATTAGGAGGCTTTGCTGACGTCATCGGGGCTGTCCCATATTATGAAAACGAGAGTAATAGATATATTTTTCTCTTTTTGGTAAGAAAAATAAAAGGGAAAAACAATCTCGTGTTTGTTAGGTATGACCTTGATAAACGTAGATGGGATCAAGAAATCCAAACATTGGAAACTCCTCAACAAACAACCGATTTTACGGCCCATGTGAAACAGGCAAATCGGACAGATGTCCCCCCCCACATTGCTATACGTTTACAAGATGGAACGATATATGAACGCTTACTCAACTTAGATGGGACAGGATGGGCTGATGGTGATTGGGTACCGTTGATCGGCAAATCAAAGGGGAAAGAATTTACTGAAATATGTGGATTTTTCGAAAGTTGGGGAGTCGATTATCTAATAGCTGGATCTATGGAGAATATCTCTTATAGATTATTGGGATACAAAGATGATGGATCCTGGCGAGCGATAGATGAAGGGGTATATCACGGAACATTACAATTAATGGGTGAGGACCCGGATAGTTGGTATGTATTCTATAAAAAAGATAGGGAAGGATATAAGAAAATAGGAACCTTGGGCACTAAAACCGAAAGTATGCAAATCAATAATATCACGGATTTGAATAACTGGATAAATGAGGTTTACGGGCTCAGCTTCCAGTCCTATAAGATTTATGCCTATTGGAGAGAAGGAGATAAAAGATTCCTCAATTTATACGATTTACTATGTGAGCCGGAACCCGAAGGGGATACAGAATTACTATCACTTAAGCGTAGTGCGGTCGATTCGTTTATTAAGCATATTAAAGGATCGGATTATTCTGACGAGGTAGTCGGTGAATGGAAATTGGTAGCAGAAACTGTCACTGAAATCTCCGGGGCACCTTCGTCCTTTGAAGATATGCTCTATATAATTGTCTTATTCAAGCGGCAACTCGAATTTTATAAGCGCAGCGCCGACCAGGTATCGACAGAGCAGCAGATATTCGAGATCGATATCATAATCCCTCCAAGTTGGGGCTACGCATCAGGTGTTAAAAACTTTGGGCGTGAATATTCTATCTTTGTGTATCAGTCGCTCGACCAGTCGGGAAACAGGGATCTGTACAGCGCATGCAATTTCTGGCCGTCTTTACCTACGACTTTTTTAGGCTCACGTATTGCTCCTAAGATGGGACAAAGTATAGGTATTTCAGATCGGATAACTCCGGATATTGTGCAAACAGAACGGGCGCAACTAAGCAAGGAAGCATATGAAGAAAACAGCCCGTGGTTAAATGTTTTTTCTCTGTACAATAATATTGAATGGGTCAACGAAGCATTCTATTTTGTTCCTATGGCTATATCGCTAAAGCTTCTGCGATCCGGTCAATACAAAGAATCTATCGACTGGCTTCGAACTGTCTATGATTATACAAGACCACTTGATATAAGGAAAATTTATTATGGTTTGGAGTATGAAGAAACATACGAATCAGGCTTTGCAAGAGAAGATGAGTGGCTTCGAGACCCATTGGATATTCATGCCATAGCTTCTACGCGAAAAAATAACTATACCCGGTTTACTTTAATTTCACTCATCCGCTGTTTACTGGCTTACGCAGATGCGGAATTTACTCGTGATACAGTAGAAAGCTTACCAAAGGCAATGACTCTTTATGAAACCTCATTTGAACTGCTTGGAACGCCGGAATTAAATCAGCACTTCGGCTTATGTGAAGATATCATAGGGTATCTTGAAATAGAAATTGAAGACCCCGAGTGGCAGGGGGCATGGAATAGAATACTGTATGATATGGGGCAAATAAAGGATATTAACATGCTCAAAATCACGATGGAGAATGTTAGTAAAATCATGCAGAGCTCAAAAGAGTTATCTGTTCGTATTACCGAGGCACAAAGAGCCGTTAACGAGGTGCTTGGTGGACAGCAGCCGGAGACTATTAGAGATATTATTAAAAAGAGAAATCAAACATTTACTGAAATTCCAAAGATTCTTCTAAAAAATGAATCTATTGAGAACAGTATTAATAGGTCGACGTTATTGATTGAGAATTCTGCTGTCGTTCTTGCTGATGAGGCAGAAACGGTGAACTATGTTTTACCGATTGCCGGAGGGAATTCGATCCCCACAGCTGCTGCTTTAAAATTTTGCATACCGTCCAATCCAATGATTAATGCGCTTCGCTTTCATGCGGGAATTAACCTGTACAAAATCCGTACATGCCGGAATATCGCAGGTGTGAAAAGAGAAATTGAGGTTTATGCTGCACCAACTGATATTCTCAGTGCCATGCCGGCTATCGGTCCCGGGGGACAACTTATTGTTCCTAACAGAATTACACCACCGCCAGTTCCGTATCGCTACGAGTTTATAATTGAGAGAGCCAAGCAACTTGTAAATATAGGTATGCAGATTGAAGCATCCTTACTTGCTGCTTTGGAGAAGCGTGATATTGAGTTCTACAATCTGCTTGAGGCAAAGCAGGATGTGCAGCTGGCGCGCGCAGGTGTGAAGCTCCAGAATTTACGTATACGCCAGGCTAAAGATGAAGTTGAGCTGGCAGAACTACAAAGAGAATCGGCTGAAATTCAAACCCGAACATATAAGGGTTGGCTGGAAGTAGGATTAAGTCAGTGGGAAGAACAGATGATAAGTGGTTATAAAAGATCAGAAACAGCTCGAATTATGTCTGCCTTCTTCGATTTCGGCGTATCGATGTTCCAGGCAGCAGCCTCTGCGTCGGGTTCTATGGGCGCAGGAGCTCCCGCTGCTTTTATGGCAGGAATTATGGCGGGGGGCCGATATATGTCTAATAGTATAGCGATTGCGGCCGAGACACAGGCGCAAGTCGCAGCAGTGTGGGCCAGCTATGAACGTCGTGCCCAGGAATGGCAATTGCAAAAAGAATTATCCGAGCACGCTATCCGCATTGGAGATCAGCAGATAAAGATTGCAAGTGATGGCGTTAATATTATGGAAAAGGAAGGTGAGATAGCTCGAATACAGGTTGAACATGCTGAAGCTATCGTCGAGTTTCTTCAAAATAAATTCACAAGTGTTGAGCTTTACGATTGGATGAGCAGTATCCTTGAAAGCATTTATAGTTTCTTTTTGCAACACGCGACGTCGATGGCGAAACTTGCCCAAAATCAATTGGCTTTTGAACGCCAGGAATTACCGCCTGCTTATATACAGAATGATTATTGGGAGGTACCGTCTGAAGATTCTATTGGCGGTGCCAGTGAAGATTCGATAGACCGTCATGGCCTAACTGGTTCAGCCAGGCTCATGGCTGATATTTATAAACTTGACCAATATAAGCTGGAAACAGAGAAAAGAAAACTCCAGTTATCAAAAACTATTTCTCTGGCCCGTATGTCGCCCTATGAATTTCAGCGTTTCAGAGAAACGGGAGTCATGCCTTTTGAAACGTCGATGGAGCTATTTGACAGGGATTTCCCCGGGCATTACCTGAGAATGGTTAAGAAAGTAAGCACATCCATAATTGCACTTATTCCGCCAACACAAGGAATAAAGGCAACGATCTCCAATATAGGTGTCTCAAGGTTGGTTGTTAATCGCAACATGCTCTTCCAGACAATCACAGCATACCGCCCGCCCGAATCTATAGCACTCACATCGCCCACAAATGCTACCGGTCTTTTTGAGATGGAAACACAATCTGCGATGTTGCTTCCTTTCGAAGGATTGGGAGTAGATACAAATTGGGAGTTGCGAATGCCCAAAACAGCTAATCCTTTCGATTATAATACTATTTCCGATGTGCTCATCACAATCGAATACACGGCCCTTGACAATCCGGATTATCGCCAACAGGCAATCGAAAAACTTCCTTCCAAGGTAAGTGCAGCGCGCCCCCTAAGTTTTAAGCAGCAGCTGCCTGACCAGTGGTATGAACTGCATAATCCCGATCAATCAGTCGCTCCCATGGTTGTGAGCTTTAAAACGAGCCGCGAAGAGTTTCCCCCGAATCTCGAGAGATTAAAAATCGACCATCTGTTGCTTTACTTTGCTGGCTCGGACGAAGAACTACCTGAAATTGAAGTAACCTTGAACTTTTCGCCGGAAGGGAATTCGGGCGTTAGCTTAGGAGGCAGCGCCTCCGCTGTTGATGGCATCATAAGCACACGGCGAGGCAATGCCGGCTCGTGGACCCTTATGCAGGGAGAAACTCCCTGTGGAGAATGGCAGCTTGACCTTTCAGGTAATCCTTTGTTACGTAGTCTGTTTGAGGATGGAAAGATCGAGGATATTCTTTTTGTCATAACATTCTCAGGCCGGTTACCGGAATGGCCCGAGTGAAGATTTTTGGTTTTAGTATATAAGATATAGAGAATAGTTAGCAGAGAGAGGAAAGTTACTGTTGAGGATTAGTAGAAAAGCCTGAAGCTAAGCGAGGATTAAGGATTAATTGTAAAATATGAGGGGTGAAGCAGAAATCAAAAAAACACTTATCACTTAATCCCTAACTCTTGAACTTCTAACTTGTACTGCTTCTAATCCCTTTATTGTCTTGGTGTTCTTGTGGTTGTTCTTTTTGTTTTTTTGTAAAAACCATGTAAAAATATTGTTAAAAAATCAAATTTTTAATAAACCCTCTTGACAAATTATAAAAAATCTGTACGATGTATACTGTGAATATCGAAGCAAAGTATTTGTTCCTCAAGTAAAATGCCATGAGTATTTTTATAATTATAGGGGTTATGAGTAGAATTCTAAAAGATTTGTTATTTCTAGATCTGAACAAGGTATTTAACTTGGGTTTTTATGCTGATAAGATTGGTCTGTTTGTCCGGAGGGAGTATCTGTAGCAATAATCTTGATTCCATTAATTTATTGGCTCTTTGGTATATTTGGAGAAGATATCTGAAATATATATAGATATAAATAAATTACATAATTAACTTTTTACTATAAATGGAGGTATGCAATGAAAGCAAAGAAGCAAAAAAAATATTCACTTATTAAAAGAATTACCATCGACGAGAAGATAAGCGAGGATATTATACGCATACTCATTAGTTCACCGGCTGAAGATGCTAAAGAATTGAAACTCGGAGAAGTAAAATGGACCAAGGAAAAAGAAAAATATATCAATTCCAAGAATTTTGCCGACATAATGGGTATTCCTTTGTCTAAACATAAAGATTTTCCTTTTACGGGATTTCATGAAGGGCAGGTCTTTCTGACCGGAAATTTTAAAATTAACAGGGAAAAGAAATCACCGGATAAATTCTTATTAGGCAATAAAGATAATGAATTCTTAGCTATTGACGATTCAGTTAGAGAAGAAACCAAGAGACTATATTCCAAAGTTTTGGAAAAAGGAGAGGGTAATGTGTAAGCCTGTTAATCCGGAAGATTTGGTGATTCACGTCCTCAATGTGGGTTTCGGTGATAATATCCTGATTGAGTTCCCTGCTGATAATTCGGGTAACCGCAAATATGGACTCGTCGATTGTAAAAATTCGAAAAAAACTAAGAAATATTTAGACAAATTAACGCAAGATCCTTCCGAAAAACGCCTGGCTTTTATTTGCGCTACTCATCCGCATGGAGACCACATCATGGGCATCAATTCGATCTTAAAAGATGGTGATTACTGCCCAAGGGAATTCTGGGACAGTGGATTCCGCCACAATTCGGTAACTTACCAGGAAATTTTAGAGACTATACTGAAAAAAAATATCAAGTTCGTGAGAGTATCGTCGGGAATGGAATGGTACTTCGGCAAGGTTCGCGTTACGGCATTAGCACCTTCAGTCGCGATTCGTAACCGATATGCGACCTATGGGGTAGATATGAATAATGCTTCTATCGTTTTACGTTTAGAACATCACAGTGAAGATGTACTATTAATGGTTTCACGCGAGTACGAAGGCGATACTAGTGTAGAGGCGGAAAGGAAAGCAGGAAGATCTGTTGTGATCCTGGCAGGTGACGCTGAGTTCGATAGTTGGGCGCATGTATCACAGGAGTATCCTAAATGTGAAAGAACCAGTGCTCATGATCCGCTTGTTAAAAAGATGGTTAACCATCTCTCCTGTTCTGTAATCAAGGTTTCGCATCATGGCAGTATGCATAGTGCGCCGCTTGATATATATGAAAAGATGATGCCCGAATTGGCGATTGTTTCGACGGAGCAGAAAGAAAGCGAGAAAAAAAGCAGTGTACAAAATTTGAAAAGAGGTCTTTTCCCCCATGAATCGACAACGCTAGCACTCGAAGAATGCGGCACTCAAGTTTTAACGACTGACGGAAGCTATGAGAACGATAAAGAGAAAGAGGCAGAATATTCTCGTCCGGGGACTATCGTAGTGGTTGTCCCTCCGGGCGGCAAACATCGCTTTAAAAAATTGAACGATAAAAAGGACGAAGTACCCGATGAGATTCCCAGAGATATATAGGAATAGGCAGGCAATGAAAATGATTTCATTAGCCAAATCAAAAATAAAGGAGGGAATGAATGGCAAAGAAAGCTCTCTGTGTAGGAATTAATAATTATCCGGGAACTTATAATGACCTAAAAGGTTGTGTTAACGATGCTAACGATTGGGCAAAATTACTTAGTGATGAGTTTGCCTTCAGCGGCAGCGTTAAACTACTAACCGACTCAGACGCAACCAAGAAAAAAATTACCTCGGCGTTAGAGAATCTTGTGTCAGGCGCAAAAGGTGGAGATATAATCGTATTTACCTACTCGGGCCACGGAACCTGGGTATACGACCAGGGAGAGCGCGATGAGTCCGACAACCGTGACGAAGCAATCTGCGCACATGATGATATTATTATAGATGACGAAATTCGAAGCATCATTAGTAAAATTGATAGAGAGGCTCATCTTGTAGTTATTAGCGATTCATGTCATTCAGGAAGCGTTACGAGAGCGCAGTTAAGAAGAACCTATAAAGAAGACAATATGGCAGCAGAAAACGCTCCAAAACCTCGGTACATGCCGCCAATGGATAACGCTGATGCTGTAAGTACAGGCTTAATCCCAATACGTAAGCGCTTTCTATACCCTGAATCGAACATGGCTGAGATACTCTTAGCCGGATGTAATGCCACCGAATATTCTTATGACGCGTATATCGATTCTCGATTTAACGGTGCTATGACGGCTATGGCTATCCGGTTGATCAAAAGCAATCCCGAGCAAACATACCGTGAACTTCACAAGAATCTACGCAAGATTTTACCTTCGTCGCGTTACCCGCAAGCACCACAACTTGAAGGTTCGGAAAGTAATAAAGATCTACAATTGTTTACCTGAGACAAAAATGGATAAAGATACAAAAGAAAAGTTTTCCGATTGGGAAGGGGCACGAATCCTGCGACAAACTGCGATTAAGTCCAAGCGCAGGGTAATTGGTAATGAGGATGTCCTGATTCCAACAGACTTGCGGGAGTGGATTACTCCGTCCGACAGTCATGAAATCAAGGAAGTAATTGCATCGCTTGATTTACCTGCTGACAAGAGTCTCGGGACTTTTGACAAAGAAGCCAGGCTTGTGTGGCAGTATGTCATAGAACACGTGAAGTACTGTTCCGATAAGGAAGCTCAGCGGAAACAAGACTTCTGGCAATTCCCTGCGGAAACTCTTGCATTAGGGGAAGGAGATTGCGAAGATTGTGCGTTTTTACTTGCCAGCCTTTTATTGGCATCGGGGATTAGTTCCTTTTGCGTCCGTGTAATATTTGGAAGAGTTATTGAAAAAGACGGTTTATCACTTGGGCATTGCTGGCCGATCTATAAGGATGAGAAAGGTAATTGGTGTGTTCTTGAAAGCACTTTAGAGTCGTTACCTGACAGGTGGCCCTTAGCAAATGACCTTGTGAAACCCAATTCTGTTCCGCGTTATCTTCCTGATATTTGTTTGAATCGCCATCATGTATGGACGGTAGGTCCTCGTAGGATTCGAAACGTTAACACTTATATATCTTCTTGGAAGCGTTATTCGTCGACAAAATGAAGAACAGGATGATAAAAAAGAAACAAATCACTTTGTATTCTTTATGAGCTTTGTGGTTAAGATTATTTAGGTTTTTCTTTTTTTTAAATTAAAAAACAATACCGATAAAGCAACAATCATCATTCCGAGAACCGAGAGAACAGTCGGTGAATCGTTTTTTAACAACATCCAGCTAATTAGTG